>NZ_JADBQQ010000008.1:0-120055 GCF_014895985.1 Enterobacter cloacae complex sp. P2B
AGTCCCCCCCCTCGCACCAATTATCTTATCTCCCTTCTGTAATACCTCTTATTTTCCCTGTTATTTCAAGCTCATCATTATCACCAGAATTGCGCTGACTAATGCGACGCATGATGGCAGTAACACATAATGGCGTAGGTGCTTATGCCAGATCATGCCTGACGTCATAAGCAGCCCTGACACAATGATGGCCTTCCAGCTTTCGATGGAGAGATCGGCAAACATCAAACCGCCAAGGATTACGCCCGGCAGCAATACTCCCCATGC
Source organism: Enterobacter cloacae complex sp. P2B (assembly GCF_014895985.1). Lineage (NCBI taxonomy): Bacteria > Pseudomonadati > Pseudomonadota > Gammaproteobacteria > Enterobacterales > Enterobacteriaceae > Enterobacter > Enterobacter cloacae complex sp. P2B. Next base: position 268 of record NZ_JADBQQ010000008.1, read on the forward strand.
ACTTCCCAGCGCCCTGTTCAACATACATCGCCCTTTCATAACGATAATGATAAACAATATCATATGATAAAAATTATCATTTGTCAGCGCGGTGAAGCAAAAAAAATCGCCCTTTCTCCTTATGTAGAATGACAGAAATTTCCTAAGGTGATAAATTGCTCACCTGTTAACTACACATAAACTTTTTCTTATAATTACGCTTTGAGTTTTTTGCATAATTAAGTGCGAAACCACACCTATTCATCTGTTTTAATTAAGTTTTAATAAAAACGCACGACTATGACATCACAATCCTGGCGGTCTTTGGTTCAAAGAAAATATCAATTATCGTTACGTTTATTTTTATTTCTGAACGCAACGTCAGCCGTGTTCTCGGTAACAAACCCGCTCTATTCTGTACGCGTGTTTTCTGCCCCTCTGATTGCTATTTTCGCGATCAGTACTGGCCTGTTCGTCTGGCACTGGAAAAAGCGCGCGCGGAAGATAAATATTCCTGCCGTTTCAGCAATCTTTGGTATTTTGTGGGCCTGGCAAATAGATTCGAAATTTTCGCTAATTACCCATGACCAGGCGATGTATTTGATAATAGCTTTACTCACGGTGCTTTTTATCGGAACGCTGGCCTTCGCCAGTAATATCAAAGCATTTACGCTGCACTCGCTCCCCGCCTTTATTGTCTGCCTGTGGTTAAGTGACCAGGGTATATGGCTAAGAATGTCCTATTCTTTCGCTCTTCCTGTGGTGGCTATTGCTATTCATAACATTTTGCAACGGCGCAACGATCGCTTCGCCCAGGAGCTGCTCTCTCGCCTGCTGGAAGAACGGGAAACTCTGACCGATCTCAGTATGATGGACCCGCTAACCGGGCTCTATAATCGTCGCGGCCTGCAGAGCCGTCTGGAGAACCTGCCGGCGGTAGAAAACGGCGAACATTTTGTTCTTTTGATGGATATCGACCACTTCAAAGCCTATAACGACCATTATGGCCATATGATGGGTGACCAGGCGCTGAAGCGCGTCTCTGCGGCAATTCGTGATGCCGTCCGATCGCGCGATATTGTGGCGCGTTTCGGTGGGGAAGAGTTCATGGTGCTGCTGACGAATATTTCACTTGAACACGCCCGCCATACGGCAGAGCGGATCCGTCAGAAAGTCTATGATTTGAAAATCCCCCATCTGTTCAACGAAAGCGTCGCCACCAATGTCACCATCAGCATCGGTATTGCCATTTTCGAAAACGAGGACGTGGAAAGCGCTCTGGAGAGAGCGGACAGAGCCCTCTATGAAGCAAAGCATTTAGGTCGCAATAACATTCTGCTGAGTGAAGAGCTACAAACCGCTTAAGCGCGTCTTCGGTTAATCAGGACAAAAGTCTTGCCATTGGTATGAGCAATAGTTAGGATTGGCAATCATTATCATTTAGATTTCTATCTCAACTATGGCTACGCATACCGCACACATCGTTGAACCACTCCTCTGGCGAGCGCCCCTCACCAGCGGGAATGCGTCGCTTGCGGATGCCATACGGGACAAGATTGCTAAGACGCGCGCCCACCTGCTGGACTTTATCAGGCTTGATGAAGCGCCCCCGCATCACGCCATGACGCTCGCTGAGTGGCAGCAGCCCTCTACGCTGCAGTCGCTGCTTGCAACCTATTCCGACCATATCTTTCGCAATCAGCCGACCCTAACGCGGGAAAATAAACCTCTGCTTTCCCTGTGGGCACAGTGGTATATCGGGCTGATGGTTCCCCCGCTCATGCTGGCGGTATTAACCCAAAAGAGCATGCTGGCGCTCTCCCCGGATCATTTTCACGTCGAGTTCCACGAAACCGGCCGAGCAGCCTGCTTCTGGATTGATCTGCACGAAGATCGCGGCGCAGAGCAGTTCTCTGCTCAGGAACGTCTGGAACAGCTTGTCATCCAGGCCCTGATCCCAGTGGTAGAGGCACTTGAAGCAACGGGCGAGATCAACGGGAAGCTTATCTGGAGTAATACCGGGTATTTAATTCACTGGTATTTAACAGAAATGAAGCCGCTGCTTGGCGATGAGAAAGTGGAGGCCCTGCGCCAGTCCTGCTTCTTTGCCAAACAGCTTTCCGATGGTCGCGATAATCCGTTATTCCGTACCGTTGTGCTCCGTGACGGGCTTCTGGTACGCCGTACCTGCTGCCAGCGCTATCGCCTGCCGGACGTTAAGCAGTGCGGGGATTGCACGCTGAAGTAGTGCAGTGAATTGCCCGGTGACGCTTCGCTTACCGGGCCTACAAAAACCTCGACTCGTAGGCCGGGTAAGGCGCAGCCACCACCTGCACAACGTCTTTAAGCCACCTGCTGATTGTCCTCTTCCCCATTACGCTGTGCTTCTTCCGCTTCCTGCTCCAGCAGCTGCTTCTCGTACACCTTGAAGAACGGGTAGTAGATGATTGCCGACACGCAGGCCAGAACCACAACCAGGATAGCCGCGCGGAAATCCCAGCCCAGGGCCCATGCTGCGCCTATCGGTGCCGGTGCCGTCCAGGGAACCACTGAAATAACACGACCAATCAGATCAAACGTCATCGCCGCCCAGGCCAGCACGGCGTTAACCATCGGGGCTAGCAGGAACGGAATAAAGAACACCGGGTTCATTACAATCGGCGTACCGAAGATAACGGGTTCGTTGATGTTGAAGAAGCTGGGCACCACGCTCAATCGGCCAATAGAGCGTAAATGCGCTGAACGGCTGCGCAGATAGCAAATCACCAGACCCATCGTCGCACCCGACCCGCCAATCACGATGAAGAACGTCCAGAAGGCTTCCATAAAAATATGTGGCAGAGGATGGCCGGCAGCCAGCGCGGTCTGGTTCGCTCCGAGGTTAGTCAGCCAGAACATCTGCAGCATCCCGGAAACAATAGCCGCCCCGTGGATCCCGGCGAACCACAGCAGGTGGCCAATCAACACCGCCAGCAGGATCGCGGGCAGTGAATCCGCCGCGGAAACCAGAGGTTTGAAGATGGACATAATTGCCTGCGGGATCAGCATGTCAAACTGAGACTGAATCACCAGGCTCAGCGGATAAAGCGTTAACACCACCACCAGCACCGGGATCAGCAGATCAAAGGAGTTTTTGATCATCGGCGGCACCTGGTCCGGCAGACGAATACCGATGTTATGCGCCTTCAGGAAACGCATCATTTCAACGCAGTAAATCGCCACCAGGATGGCGGTAAAAATACCCGTTCCACCCAGGCTGTCGACGGGAAGCGTGCCTTTGGTTTTCGGGGCGGCAACCAGCAGAAAAGCCATCAGCGACAGCATGGCGCACATGAACGGATCCAGCTGGTGCGTTTTGACATAATGTTTGCCAAGGTTATAGGCGATGGCCGCGCAGATATAAATGGACATAATGCCCATCGTCATATCAAACGGCGTCAGGATCTGGCCTTCAAACTGCTTCGCCATATCCAGCCAGGCGCGCGCGAAACCCCAGGTGGTATCAGGCGAAAACGGTGGGTAAGCAAACACTAATAAAAATGAACCCACAATCATGAACGGCATCGCGGAGATGAACCCATCACGAATAGCCATGACATGACGCTGGGACGAGATCCGCCCGGCGATCGGGCTCACGTAATTTTCAACGAAACGGAATATCAGATTAAACGCAGCATGGTTGGCAGACATGGTTGATCTCCTGTCAGACGTTTATTACAGGCGCGCTCGCGCCGCACGTTGTTCCATAAATCAGCTTCACAACCTTGCTGGCTTGCGTACCAGCGGTACTGCTCAGACGAAATGGTTTCATAATTGGCTCTTATTATTGGATACAGGGGACGTTACATACTCAGTATTAATCTACGCATCACGCTCTGCAACCGGTTACTGTAACCGGTTTCTGTGATTGTGAAGAGGATCCAGAAATCAGCCATCCTGGATATTTGTTACTTAAGAGATATTTACAGAGCATAAATTCTTATGACAGATTACGCAGGATATTTGTCAGGAGGAAACAATGAGTTTGCAGTCCGTACAGCAGTTTTTTGCCGACAACGCGCCGGAAATAGAGGTAATAGAACTTAGCCAGAGTACGGCTACCGTTGCGCTGGCTGCTGCCGCCCACCGTGTAGAGCCGGGACAAATCGCCAAAACCCTATCGTTGAAGGTTAAAAATGAGGTGATTCTGGTGGTGGCGAAGGGTGATGCGCGTCTGGATAACAAAAAACTGAAAGACACGTTTGGCGCGAAAGCACGCATGCTCAGCAGTGATGAAGTGGTTACCGTGACGGGTCATCCCGTTGGTGGCGTCTGCCCGTTTGGGCTTGAAAACCCACTTGCGGTTTACTGCGATATCTCTTTAAAACAATACGCTGAAGTGCTCCCCGCCGCTGGCGCTATCCATAGTGCCGTACGTATTTCTCCGGACAGAATGGCAGAGCTGACTTCAGCAAAGTGGGTTGATGTGTGCATCTGAATGACGCGCCAGGGCATATCTGGCGCGCAAAAGGTACAGGTTACAAAAATGTCGGTTTGCTTAGCCCCACAGTTCTCGGTTCTCTAACCGGAAGATGGGTAAGAATATCCGCTGCATCAAGCAATCCTACGTCAGAATTCACCCCTAGCTTCACCATCGCATTAAACTTATGCGCGCGAATAGTCTTGATATTGCGTTCAAGCTGCGCCGCGATTTCGGGAATGGAATATCCGCATGACATATAACGTAAAATTGCTCTTTCCGTTGGGCTTAACATCCGGTTCTGACTGCAGTACCAGTGGTTAAGCATATTGTCATTAATGCGCAGCGTTTCGCTCAACAATACCACTAACTCCTTCAGCAGGTGTTCAAGGGTCACCGATTTACTGACCACACCGTGAAGACGTGAAGGCGAAAGATGGCTAATCAACCTCGCCTCCATCTCATCCGAGACCAGGATAATGCGCTGAATAAGGCTATGCGTAAACGCGAGATCCCGCAGATGCGCCAGGCAGTTACGTCGTTCTTCTCGCGCATCGGAAAGCGAATAGATCAGCGAGAAAAAATTCACGTGTTGCAGTGCTTTCTTAAAGCCATCAAAATCATTAAACAGGTGCAGTTGATATTGGCTGAGTTCAGGCTGCGTAAAAAGATGCTGCAGCCCGACCGCACTCATCGAGCAATTTTCGATGATGGCGATATGTCTTGTTGAATCGGTTTTTTCCATTCCTCGAACTCTCCATAGGCTGACATTAAACTCAGCTCTCTCATTCCCTGTGTACTGTTGATCCAGGCGTACATATCGGCATTACTCCGCAATGAGAGCCTTCGCATCGCACTGTTTTTCTGCGCACTGATCGTCTTATTGCTCTTTTTAAGCAACGTAGCGATTTGGTTAATCCCCCACCCTTTGCCTAACAGGCGAAGCACCTTACGTTCTGAGTGCGTGAGCGCAATAAAGTGTTCGTCGTCATCCTCACTTTCCTCAGGTTCTGGGGTTAATAACGTCTGGCTTATCCGTTCTGCGCGTTCACTCCCTGCCCGGATAGCGTTAACGACACCTTCGATAGGTTCCATATCAGAAAGCAGCGTGCTTTCCGGCCGCATAAGCAGCTCAACGGCAATAGGGTAAAACGGCCGGGAGACCAAAAAGATCCAGTGGATTTCCCGGTACTGGTTCAGTAAGCGGTAATACTCTTCGAGCGTACCCCGTGGGTTCCTGTATTCGCCTGAAACGTCGGCGATAATCACATCTGCGCGGCGCAACTGAAGCAGGGTTAACTCCTGCAGTGAGCGGCAGTAGGTCAATTCAAAATCGGGGAAATGACGTGCCATCACGTCCCCTAACCCATTCTGCATGACGGGTATCCGGCTAATGACAACGCCATGCTTACCAGGCAACGACAACATAGACCCTCCGTGTCCATTTTCCTTCGGTGCGTCATGTAAAACGCACCAAGGTATAAATATTTTCTTCCCTGAGTATAAAAAGATTAATACAAGCAGAAGATGAGATATGTTCTTAGTTTAGGAAATGCCTAAAACAGCGCTAATATCTCACAAAGCGCAAATCAATTTAATTGTGCAGACATTAAAATAACAACAAAATAAAATTAGAATTTCTAAATACAAATATTTTATTATTTCAAATTAATAATTCAGCGTATTAATAAATTAATCCTGTAAGTCGTCGTGACGAGGGGGGGAACTGTTTGCATAAACCTTGATCTGACCCACAGCAAGAGCCACTGCACTTTGTGCTAAAAGTAGGCATTACGGGCCAACCGGCAACTATTCACCTTATCTTCGGGATAATACATGCAGGCAGATCGGTCAACGCAGCGTTCTATCACGCGGCTCTGTATTCAGTGCGGTCTTTTTCTGCTCCAGCACGGCGCGGAAAGCGCGCTGGTCGAGGAGCTTTCAACCCGGCTGGGGCTGGCGCTGGGGATGGACAGCGTTGAGAGCGCTATCTCGTCCAACGCCATTGTGCTGACCACCATTAAAGACGGGCAGTGTCTTACGTCCACCCGTAAAAACCACGACCGCGGCATTAATATGCACGTTGTAACCGAGGTCCAGCACATCGTCATCCTGGCTGAGCATAAGCTTCTCGATCTCAAGGAGATTGAAAAACGTTTTAACCAAATCAAGCCATTACGTTATCCACGCTGGCTGGTCGTGCTCATGGTGGGGCTGTCATGCGCCTGTTTTTGTAAGCTCAATAAAGGTGGCTGGGACGGCGCGATCGTCACCTTTTTCGCCAGCAGCATCGCCATGTACGTGCGCCAGCTGCTGACGCACCGGCAGCTGCACCCGCAAATTAACTTCTGCATTACCGCGTTTGTTGCCACTACGGTGTCTGGCCTGCTGCTGCGCCTGCCGCAGTTTGCCGCTACCCCGACGATTGCGATGGCCGCCAGCGTGCTTCTGCTGGTGCCGGGCTTCCCGCTGATTAACGCCGTTGCCGACATGTTTAAAGGGCACATCAATACCGGGCTGGCACGCTGGGCTATCGCCAGCCTGCTGACGCTGGCGACCTGCATCGGCGTGGTGATGGCGATGACGCTATGGGGGTTACGAGGATGGGCGTGATAGATTTTCTGCTGGCGCTGGCACAGGACATGGCCCTGGCGGCCATTCCTGCCGTCGGCTTTGCGATGGTATTTAACGTTCCGCAACGCGCTCTGCCGTGGTGTGCGCTGCTGGGCGCAATTGGCCACGGCTCGCGAATGGTGATGATGACGGCGGGCTTTAACATCGAATGGTCGACGTTTATCGCCTCTATGCTGGTCGGCAGCATCGGTATTCAGTGGTCGCGCTGGTATCTGGCGCACCCGAAAGTGTTCACCGTCGCCGCCGTTATCCCGATGTTCCCCGGCATATCTGCCTATACGGCGATGATTTCCGCGGTGAAAATCAGCCATTTTGGCTACACCGAGCCGCAGATGATCCTTCTCCTTAGCAACTTTCTTAAGGCGTCCTCCATCGTCGGTGCGCTCTCTATCGGGCTGTCGATACCCGGGCTATGGCTCTACCGCAAACGCCCGCGCGTTTGATATTTGTGTTATTTCGCTGCCGTGGAGATAATCTTTCTGGTCCGTTTGGTAAAAATAAGGAAAGGATGTGGCTAACTCTGGCAGCGAACACCCCGATCACAGTGAAGAATCGAGCCTGAAAGAGAAAATTTTTCAGAGCGCTATCGCGCTGTTTGCCGAATTTGGACTGAACGGCGCCCGCATGGAGCAGATCGCGGAGAAAGCAGGTACCACCAAACGCATGGTCGTTTACCATTTTAAAAACAAAGAAAATCTCTACCTGCTCGTCCTGGAGTACGTTTACACCCAAATTCGTGGTAGTGAAAAGGCGCTTAGCCTGGCGGATATGCCTCCCGTCGAAGCGCTGGTCCATCTGGTTGAAGCCACCTTTGACTATCATGCCGACCACCCGGATTACATCCGCATTATCTGCATGGAAAACATGCAGCGCGGCCGTTTTATGCAGCAGTCAAACTATCTGCGTCAGGTCAACCGCAGCGCGCTCGACCTGCTTGAAGGCATCCTGCGCCGGGGCAAAGAAAAACAGCTTTTCAGCCAGACGGTTGATGCCCGCGACCTTCACCGTCTGATCAGCAGCTTCAGCTTTCACTACGTTGCCAACAGCTACACCTTCACCCTGCTGTTTGAAGAAGGTGCAGACGAGCAGGCCCAGCGCCAGCACTACCGTAAAATGGCCGTTCAGGTGGCGCTGCGTTATACTTGCCCCTAAAATTGCTTGCAATTAAATCGCGCACAATCTATATTCATTTCATGAACGCAAAAACGAACGACACGACCGCTGCGCTCCTGCTGGATAACCAGCTCTGTTTTGCCCTCTATTCGGCAAATCTGGCGCTTAATAAGCTGTATCGGCAACTGCTGGCGCCGCTAAACCTGACTTACCCGCAATATCTGGTGATGCTCGTGCTGTGGGAGCAGGATGACGTGACGGTGTCGGACATCGGTGAACGGCTGTTCCTTGACTCCGCAACGCTGACGCCGCTTCTGAAGCGTCTGGAAAGCGCAGGGCTAATCAACCGCCACCGCTCGCGTAAAGATGAGCGTCAGGTCGCCGTCACGCTGACTGAAGCCGGACGTGAACTTCAGCAGCAGGCACTGGGTATCCCACACGCGGTGGGGTGCGCCGCACAGTGTGATACCGACACCATGCTGGCGCTCAAGCAGCAGCTGGAACTTTTGCGACAACAGATTCAACGCGCGTAAGGCTATACTTTACGCGTTATTATTTAACCATATATATCGCACGCTATTTAATAGCACACATTAAAGCAAAATGAGGAACCTGCCATGTCTTTAGAAAAAGTTGTTTATACCGCCAAAGCAAAAGCAACCGGGGGCCGTGACGGCCGCGCGACCTCTTCCGATGGCGTTCTGGACGTTAAACTGGGCGTGCCCAAAGAGATGGGCGGTATGGGTGGAGAAGTCACGAACCCTGAGCAGCTGTTTGCTGCGGGTTACTCTGCCTGCTTCCTGGGCGCGATGAAGTTTGTGGCGGCTCGCGACAAATTTACCCTGCCAAAAGAGGCGTTTATTGAAGGCGAAGTGGGTATCGGCCCGCTGCCGACCGGTTTTGGTATCGAAGCAAAACTGAATATCCACGTTGAAGGGATGGATCCTGCGGAAGCCAAAAAGCTGGTCGATGCGGCGCATATCGTTTGCCCGTACTCTAACGCGACCCGCGGCAACATCGACGTGACCCTGAATATCATCGCGTGATAACTGCCTGATGGCGCTGCGCTTTTCAGGCCTACGACTGTAGCCCCGGTAAGCGCAGCGCCACCGGGGAAATCCCCTCCATCCCCTCCCCTCTCTGTGCTACCATAAGCCCATATCACGCCCGTAGTAATCAGTTGAGTAAGCGTTATGTCCTCCAGAATTCTGACCACCAGCATTGCTGGCATTGATGCCTTTATGCGCGACCCACGCGGTGTGTTGATCCACGCCGAAGGCGGCACGGTTGCGGTTTTTGCCGACAACGCGCCGGCGTTTTACGCAATCACGCCGGAACGTCTGGCGCAGCTTCTGGAGATCGAAGCGCAGATGTCACGTCCGGCAAGCGACGTCACGCTGGATAACCAGTTTTTTGAAGAACCGGTTAATACCCCGCTAACCGTTCCGATGGGCAAATTTGTCCTGTACGCGGGCTGGCAGCCTGACGCAGATTTTCAGCGGCAGGCAGCATTGTGGGGCATTGCGTTAACTCAGCCAGCCACCGCGGAAGAGCTCGCCGCGTTTATCGCCTGGTGGCAGGCGGAAGGCAAAGTGTTCACCCACATTCAGTGGCAGCAAAAGCTCGCGCGTCATCTTCAAATTATCCGCGCCAGTAACAATGGCCAGCCTAAGCGCGATATCAACACGTTTTCAGAACCGGATAAACAGATCCCGAGTGGATTCCGAGGTGCGAAATGAAGAACGTCGGCGACCTGATGAAACGTCTGCAAAAGATGATGCCAGCCAACGTGAAGCCCGCCTTCACCACGGGTGAAGAGCTGCTGGCGTGGCAAAAGGAGCAAGGTAAAATTCGTGCCGCCGCGCTCGCCCGCGAAAACCGTGCGATGAAAATGCAGCGCACCTTTAACCGCTCCGGTATTCGTCCCCTGCATCAGAACTGCTCGTTTGATAACTATAAAATTGAGACCAGCGGGCAGATGAACGCGCTTGCCGCCGCGCGTCAGTACGTGGATGAATTTGACGGCAATATCGCCAGCTTCATTTTTAGCGGCAAGCCCGGCACAGGTAAAAACCACCTCGCGGCCGCCATCTGCAACGAACTGCTTCTGCGCGGTAAATCGGTCCTCATCATCACCGTGGCCGATATCATGTCCGCCATGAAAGACACCTTCAGTAACCGTGAAACCAGCGAAGAGCAGCTTCTTAACGATCTGAGCAATGTCGATCTACTGGTCATCGACGAGATTGGCGTTCAGACGGAATCCCGTTATGAAAAGGTCATCATTAACCAGATAGTCGATCGCCGCTCTTCGTCCAAACGTCCCACCGGGATGCTGACGAACCACAACATTGACGAGATGACCCGCTTACTGGGCGAACGCGTCATGGACCGCATGAAGCTGGGTAATAGTCTGTATGTCATTTTCGACTGGGACAGTTACCGCAGCCGCGTCACCGGCAAAGAGTATTAAGACAGTTCCAGGAATCGCCAGCAGGGCGCAGGTATATACTGGAACCCCTTCCGGCCCAAAACGGACCTTTTTGAGAAAGCCATTATGAAAAAACAGATTCTTATCAGCACCTTTTTAGGCGCGCTGCTGATTACCGGCGCAGCACAAGCGGCTTCGTGGCAGGAGTCCCTGTCAAGCGCCGCGAATGAGCTGACCAAAGAGAGCAGCAGCGCCCAGGGCGGGCTCTCGGCCTCTTCTCTCACCAGCCTCCTGAGCAACAGTTCCCAGAGCCTGAGCGCGGGCACGATGAACAACGCGGCGGGGATTCTGGAATATTGCGCTAAGCAAAAGCTGGCCTCGGTGACCGACGCGCAAAACGTGAAAAACCAGGTGCTGGGTAAACTGGGTCTCGACACGCAGGAGCAAAAAGCGGATACCAGCTATATGGACGGCATTCAGGGCCTGCTTAACGCGCAAAACGGCCAACAGCTTAACCTAAGCACCCTTGGCAACTCCGCCCTGGCAAAACAGGTGAAAACCAAAGCCTGCGATCTGGTGCTGAAACAAGGCGTTAATTTCATCTCCTGATCCGCCCCATTTTCTGCCACAACACGCCGCGTTTAATGCGATAGGCTTGCATCGCGGCGTTAAACGAGCGTTTTTCCTACCTGCCATCGTCTCAGCGTCCGTTTGTCAGGATGCGACCATCCTCATAAAAACGATTTTATAAACCAAATCCTAACAACAGCACACTTTCGTGACACTAAAATTGCAGCTAAACGACATCGCCATTACATTGTCTTACCAAAAATAAACAGTTAGCCAGCGAAGCACCTGGCGTCATGAGGATATGCTGTTGTCAGAATTCATCTCTCTTATCCTTTTTCTGGCTTCCGTCGGCGTTTATGCCTGGAAAGCCGGCCGTAACACCTGGTGGTTTATCGCCACGCTGGTGGTGCTCGGCATTTTTATCGTTTTAAACATTACCTTATACGCCAGCGATTACTTCACCGGCGACGGCATTAACGATGCTGTGCTCTACACCCTGACGAACAGCCTGACGGGCGCGGGAGTAGGTAAATACATCCTTCCGGGGCTGGGACTGATCGTGGCGCTGGTGACGATTTTCGGCGCGCTCGCCTGGGTGCTGCGCCGCCGTCGCCATCTTCCTCACCATCATGGCTACAGCCTGCTGGCGCTTTTCCTGGCGCTGGCCTCCGTCGACGCCAGCCCCGCGTTTCATCAGATCACCGAGCTTGTAAAATCCCAGTCGCGCGACGGCGATCCGGACTTCGTGGCCTACTATAAAGAGCCGTCGAAAACGATCGCCAACCCGAAGCTCAACCTGGTCTACATCTACGGTGAAAGCCTGGAGCGCACCTACTTTGATAACGATGCGTTTCCGAACCTCACGCCGGAACTGGGCGCGCTGAAAAACGAAGGTCTCGATTTCAGCCACACCATGCAGTTACCCGGCACGGATTACACTATCGCCGGGATGGTGGCCTCCCAGTGCGGTATCCCGCTGTTCGCACCTTTTGAAGGCAACGCCTCCGCCTCGATGTCGACGTTCTTCCCGCAGAATATTTGCCTGGGCGATATCCTGAAAAACTCCGGCTATGAAAACTACTTTATGCAGGGAGCAAACCTGCGCTTTGCCGGAAAAGATGTGTTCCTGAAATCCCACGGTTTTGACCACCTGTATGGCTCAGAAGAGTTAAAAACGACGGTTGCCGATCCCACCTACCGCAACGACTGGGGCTTCTATGACGATACGGTGCTGGACGAAACCTGGAAGAAATTCGAGGAACTTTCCCGCGCCGGGAAGCGTTTTTCTCTCTTTGCGCTGACGGTAGATACGCACCATCCGGACGGGTTCGTCTCGCGCACCTGTAAGCGAAAAAGCTATGACGTGGACGGCAAAAACAACAAGTCTTTCAGCGCCGTGACCTGTAGCCAGGAGCACATCGCCGCGCTGGTCGAGAAAATCAAAGCCTCGCCGTGGTTTAAAAACACCGTCATCGTCGTATCGTCTGACCATCTGGCAATGAAAAACAGCGCGTGGGACCAGCTCAGCAAGCAGGATCGCAGCAACCTGTTCTTCGTGCTGCGCGGCGACCAGCCGCAGCAGGAGTTAATCGCCACCAAACGCAACTCCATGGATAACGGCGCAACCGTGCTGGACATTCTGGGGGGCGACAACTTTATTGGCCTCGGGCGCAGCACGCTGTCGGGGCAATCCCTGTCGGAAGTGTTCCTCAACATGAAGGAAAAAATTCTCGCCTGGAAGCCCGACATCATCCGCCTGTGGAATTTCCCGAAAGAGATGAAAGACTTCACCGTCGATCGGGATAAAAACACCGTTGCCTTCTCCGGCAGCAATTTCCGCCTGCCGCTGCTGGTGCGCGTGTCGGATAGTCGCGTCGAACCGCTGCCGGAAAGCGAGTATTCCGCGCCGCTGCGCTTCCAGCTGGCCGATTTCGCCCCTCGCGATAACTTCGTCTGGATTGACCGGTGTTACAAAATGGGTCAGCTCTGGTCGCAGCCGCTGGCGCTCTCTACGGACTGGTGCGTCTCTCAGGGCCAGCTTGGCGGGGAGCAAACCGTGCAGCATGTCGACAAAGCCCAGTGGAAAGGCAAAACCGCCTTTAAAGATACGGTGATTGATACGGCTCGCTATCAGCAAAACATCGACATGCTGAAAATCGTCGACAACGACATCCGCTATAAAGCGGACAGCTTTATCTTTAACGTGGCCGGCGCGCCCGAAGAGGTGAAGCAGTTTAGCGGCATCTCCCGTCCGGAGTCGTGGGGACGCTGGTCAAACGCGCAGCTGGGCAACGAGGTGAAAATCGAGTACACCCATCCGCTGCCGCAACAATTTGATCTGGTGATTACGGCCAGGGCTTATGGACCCAATGCCAACAAGCCCGTCCCCGTTCGCGTGGGAGATCGGGAGCAGACGTTAACGCTTGGAAACGACGTGAGCACGCACACGCTGCACTTTGAGAATCCTTCGCGCAGCAATACCCTGGTGATCGTACCGCCGGACCCGCAGTCCACCAATGAAGGAAATATTCTCGGCCATTCACCGCGCCAGCTCGGGATCGGCATGGTCGAAATCAAAATCGTCAGCAAAGCGGGTTAAGACGCGTCGCGCCCGGCGTTCTGCCGGGCGCTTATGAAAATAAATAATCCTATAATATTCTTATAAATTAGATTAAAACACTTTATATCAGCCATTTTAATCTATAAATATCCCGCCAAAATCCATATCCGTAAAATTCCAAGCTCCTTAAATCACCACGGAGCGTTACGCACGTTTATCATGCTAACCGGCTATAAGTTCGAATCCATCCGGGCACTGCGCACTGAAAATGTGATTGCCTGGGAGGTATTGTCCACGGCAAAGCCCAACGTCAATCTTGAAGATTACTTTGGCTCGCTGTCGGCGGCGCAGCGTAAAGCGCACTTCTTTGCGCAGCTTCGTCACGCCATGTTTTGCAAGGATGGCGACAAGTATTACCTCAATGCAGCATCGGATTTACTGCTGGAAACGGACTTCCTCGACAGGCTAAAAGAAGAAACCTCGTGCCCGGAGAAACTTGCTATCGAGATCACCGATCTCCATACGATGGTCCAACTCGACGTTACGCAAAGCCAGGCGCTGAGGAAATGCATCGCGACGCTCCATCAGTGGGGGATAGAAGTGTGGGCAGACGATGTCTGCGAAGACCTACTTCCCGACCTGCTGACCAGCCAGATCCGCTTCTGCGGCATCAAAATTGACAAACATACCTTCTGGAACGGACGGACCGAGCAGGCGAAGTTTCTGCATCTCACCCGCGAGTGCAAGCGCGTCGCCAGCAAGGTGCTGATCGAAGGCATCGAAACCGCGGGTGATTTCGCGCTGGCCTGCGCGAGCGCGGCCGATTACGGCCAGGGCTATCTGTGGGGGAGAAAATGACCCCTTTCATTTTGAATGCTGGCGATCGGGTCATCGTTCTGCGCGGCAACGCCTGCTTATGGCCTTGCCCCACCTTTTGCTGCCATACCCTGGCAGAATGCCATCAAAAACGCTGCCTGCTGGACGCTCAGTCATTCGCTTTGTAATTGCACTGTTACTCACGTCAGGAAATAAGATCATGAAAATTATTCCCACCGCTGTATGTTGTTCCGCTCTCCTGCTTCCTGCTGCTGCGATCGCCGCAGACAGTACCGCAAGCGCGACGATGCATGTATCACTTGAGGTCGTGAAGTCGTGCACCCTCAAAGCCAACGACCTCAACTTCTCGCGTCACGGCTCCGATGAGTCGAGCGAAATCCTGGCCAAAACGCAGGTCGATATCGTCTGTACCAACGGCACGCCGTTCACCCTCACCGCCACCAGCCCCGACGGCGAAAGCGGCACCTTCTGGCTGAAGCCGGAAAACGGCGAAACCGGGGCGCAGAAGATTGCGTGGAAACTCTTTGCTGACGAAGGCAAACAGAAGCAAATCAACGAGACGACTGGTCTGGACGATACCGGCAACGGTGCGGAACAGGAAGAAACGCTGTATGGCGTCATTGACGCCGGGGCGCTGACAACCGCCCAGGCAGGGAACTACAGCGACGATATCACGTTAAAACTGGAGTACTGATCGTGCGTCGCTACCTTCCCTGCTTCATTCTGTGGCTCATGATGCTGGCGCTGCTGTCGCGCTACGCGCTGGCCGCCACGCTTCAGGTGGCCCCGGTAACACTCGATCTGCAGAGCGACCAGCGGGCAGCGGCGGTCTATCTCACAAACAGTGGGAAAGCGGCCATCAATGCGCAGATTCGGGTATACGAATGGACGCAAAAAAACGGTAAAGATGTGCTGGTGTCCACCGGGGAGGTGGTCACCAGCCCGGCGATGACTTCACTGGCGCCGGGCCAGCAGCAACTGGTGCGCATTATCGTCATGCAGCCCGGCATCCGTGCGCAGGAGCAAAGTTACCGGCTGGTTATTGACGAACTGCCGGACGCCGCGTCCCGTGCCGCCAACCCCTCCGCGGTACACTTCCTGCTGCGCTACTCGATTCCGGTGTTTATTGCCGGGAGCCAGAGCGCGCCCGTCAGCCACGATGCCCTGAGCTGTGAGCAGGCAGACATACCGGCCACTCTCCGCTGCTTTAACGCCGGAAACCGCCACATCCGCCTGAGCCACCTTGAGGCCCTGACGGCCGATGGGAAGGTTGTCGGGTCGATTAAAGGCCTGGCGGGCTATGTGCTCCCGGGACAAACCGCCCTTTTATCGCTCAAGCAGCCCACACGTCACGCGCTCAGCTCGCTGCGCGTCTATCTTAATGATGACCATCATGACAGCCAGATACCCCTGCGCCCGCTCGCTTCTCGCGCTCCTGTTTTGGCTACCGCTCATGCTGTCAGCCCGGACTGAGCCCGCCGACACCGTGCAATGGCTGGCCATTACCGTGAACCACGCCCCGCGAGGCGAGCTATGGGCCTGCCGGGTGGTGGATAATGCGCTATGGATAAGCCGCAGCGACATGAAAAAGCTGGGGCTTCACGCCCCGGACGATCGCGCAGAGTGGGTTGAGCTGACCTCCCTGCCGGGCCTGAACGTCAATCTCGACGTGCTGTCCCAGCAGGTGTCGATTACCGCAGAGGCAGACGCGCTCGAGGGCCAGCAGCATCTGACCGTCTCAAGGCCCACGCCGATGTACCGCTATCCTGATGCGCAGCCCGTCAACGCCTATACGCTCGGATATGCGCTCTACGCCAGCGACGTGCAAGGGAAGCGCCAGCTTAACGCCCAGACCATTCTGACCGCGTCCGGTGGGCTACCCGGAACGTTCAGCAGCAGTTTTTCAAGCCATGTCGGGGAGGAAAACAGCGCCGGTCGACCGACCCATACGCGTCTCGAAACCCGCTGGCAGTGGGACAACACCGACTCGCTGACCACGCTGGCGCTGGGCGACAGCGTCACCACCGGCACCGGCTGGAGCCGACAGGTACGCTTTGGCGGGCTGCACTGGGCACGTAACTTTGAGCTCAATCCCCAGCTCAATACCGAACCGCGCAGCCGCTACAGCGACACGGCCGTGCTGCCTTCCACGGTCGATTTGTATATCGACGGCCTTAAGCAGAGCAGCCAGCGCGTCACGCCGGGAGACTTTCTACTGGATACCCTGCCCTCCTTCACCGGAAGCGGACAGGCGGAGGTGGTCATTACCGATATCAACGGCCAGCGTCGCACCGTACAGCTCGATCTCTACGGCGCGCCGGGCATGCTGGCGGAAGGGTTCAGCAGCGGTTCGCTGGACATCGGCTGGATGCGCGAAAACTACTCCCTGCGCTCCGACGACTATGCCGCCTCGCCGCTGCTGGACGCGGGCTGGGGCTATGGGGTGAATAATAGCCTGACGCTGGCGCTGCATACGGAACAGCAGCGCAGGCTGCGCAACGTGGGTATGGGCACCGACTGGCTGGTCTCTCCCGCCTTGGGGGTGGTCAGCCAGCACGTTGCCGTGAGCGACAGCCCTTATGGGCAGGGCGTTCAGTGGGGCCTTGGCTGGCAGTGGAACGGCAGAGGAACGAGCATTTCTGCCAGCACCGTCCGTACCGAGGCGGATTTCGCCGACAACGCCCGCATGAGCGGTGCCGCGCCCGTCAGACGCAGCGACAGCGTTTGGGTAAGCCAGTCCATCCCCCACTTCGGTACCGTGGGCGCGGGCTGGGTACAGCAGAACATTCAGGGCAGCACAGAGCGTTACCTCAACGCCTCCTGGTCGGTATCGCTGCCGGCACACATCTCCACCACGCTGAGCTACACCCGCTCGTTTACGGACGCGTCGAGCCACGTTCAGCTACTGCTTTCCGTCCCATTGGGTCGCGAGGACACGCTCTCCGCTCAGGTCAGCCGGGATACGCCGCGCATGGATTACCGCCACCAGCCGGACGATGAGGCCGGCGGCTGGTCATGGGAGCTGGGCCAGGGCTTCGGCGAACGACGTGAAAGATATGCGGACGTCGGCTACCTGGGCCGAGCGGGCGAATGGCACGTTGGGCTGCAGCAAGGTGCCAACCAGGGCAACCAGTACGCCTCCGCCGAAGGCAGCCTGACGCTGCTGGACGGCAGCCTGTACCCGCTGCGCTACATCCAGCAGGGCATGGCGCTGGTGTCCACCCACGGCATTGGGCACGTACCGGTAATGCTGGAAAACCGCCCGGCCGGTGAAACGGATGAAGACGGTTATCTCCTGCTGACCGACCTGCCGCGCTACCACAACAGCAAAGTCAGCATTAACCCGCTCGATCTGCCCGCCGATGTGATCGCCCCTGTTACCGACATGCATGCCAGACCGGGCAACAGCAGCGCGGTGAAAGTCGAGTTTAACGTCCATCACGCCGTCACGGTTCAGGCCCGGCTGGTCGACAGCCGCCGCAGGCCGCTCCCGCTGGGCAGCATCGTGTCAACGCCGCAGGGTGCCACCATCGTAGGACGCGACGGCTTTATCTGGCTTGAAGATCCGCCCCTGCCGGGCGAACTGGTGGTGAAGACCGGTGAGGGAGAGTGCCGGGTCACGCTTCCGGCGCCCCGTACCGCGTCATCTATACAGAATATCGGAGAACAACTGTGTCATTAAGAGCGCCGTTATTATTGCTGCTCGTCCTGTCCGTGAAGGCGATGGCGGCAGCCTGCTGGATAACCTCCATGCCCGCCATTAACTTTGGCAACGTTGTGGCGGGCAATACCACCTCCGTCAACACCGAGGTCAAATTTAGCTGCCAGGCCGACAACGAGGGCAGGACGGAATATATTAACGTCTGCCTGAGCAGCGTAGACGCCCCGCCCTTTGAGATGATCTCGCCGGGGGATCAGGAGGGAAAACAGTACACCCTTCTCTTCCGCCTGCTTAACGGCGCAGCGCGCTCTCAGGAGCTGGGGCCTGCCAGCAACGGGAACCTGATTCAGCAGACCCTCGCCGCGGAAA
The DNA here is from genome assembly GCF_014895985.1 of Enterobacter cloacae complex sp. P2B. Taxonomy (NCBI): domain Bacteria; kingdom Pseudomonadati; phylum Pseudomonadota; class Gammaproteobacteria; order Enterobacterales; family Enterobacteriaceae; genus Enterobacter; species Enterobacter cloacae complex sp. P2B. The sequence goes on from NZ_JADBQQ010000008.1 coordinate 18,881, forward strand.
GCAATGCCAACGTAAGCGGTACCTTTCCGCTTATCGCTACCATTCCGCCAGGGCAAAGCCAGCTTCCGGCCTACCACTATTACAACTACAACATGAATCTGCGCATCGCCTGGCACAGCGCCCTGCGCCAGGACGCGCTGCAAAACTGCTCGGACGGTTCCGCAGAGGGGCAGCAGGTGCAGGGCGGCACCAGCGCTCAGGCCGAAATCAGCCAGGGGTGCTACATCGAGCGCGTGACGCCGCTTAACTTCGGCACGCTGACCAGCACCGCTACCCTGAGCCCGACGCGATCCTCCGCCACCCTCACCACGCGCTGTCCGGCCGGAACCGCGTTCACCCTTGCCATGGGAAAAGGCAACCATGCCAGCGGTAACCAGCGGCAGCTCTGCAACAGCGAGGGTCATTGCCTGCGCTACGGTCTCTGGCAGGATGAGGCGGCCACGCAACGCTGGGGAGATCAAAGCAGCGGCGATGCGCTGCAGGTCACCAACCCTGCAGGCGGCACCCAGAACTACACCGTTTACGGCGAGGTCCCGGCACAGCCGCTAACCGGTACCGGGGAGTTTATTGATGACGTGATTATCACGCTGACTTATTAAATCACCCAAAAACCTGTCTGGATCAATGTTATCGGTAACAGTGGCGTTAAAATAGCCAGCAATGCAGCCTTGAGGGCGTAAGCCTTTTTTCATTCATTATCTCTGTTTTTATTACAACAACTTATGAAATACCTGCTTGCTGACGCCATCGTCTATAACGACGAGGACGGCTCTGTTTCTCTTATCAATGCGCCGGATGAGGATGCGCAGCTCCTCACCTGCACGGCCAATACCATCATGAGGCTGCTGGTTCAGCATCACGGGAACGTGGTCGAACGGGAAACCTTTCTCCAGGAAGTCTGGGATCGGCGAGGGCTCCAGGGGTCTAACAACTCCTTAAATCAGTACATCAGCATTCTGCGCAAGATGCTGGCGACCCTGCTTCCCGACGCGCTGTTTATCGTTACCGTACCGAAAACGGGCTTTATGCTCAGCGCAGACGTCACCGTCACTCCGCTGGAGGAGGCCCCCCCGATCGCCAAAACGGTGAAACCTGCATGGCGCGTTCGCCCGGAATGGCTGTTCTGCGGCGCGCTCACGCTGGTCTTCGTTGCGCTAAGCATCTGGATCGTGCTCATCAAGCCAGACGCCCCGCAGCGGGAGATCCATCTGCTGACGCATATCGGCACCTGTCCGGTTTACACCTTTACGCCGCTGGCGGACGTGTTTCACGGGAAGGCGATTACGCTCGCGCAAACGCTTCAAAAGGACGGTCACCTTCCGTGTCTGAAAAATTCGATTTTCTACATGCACATTCAGAGAACGCTTTTCTACGGCCACGAAGGGCGGCTGGTGCTCTCCCAATGCTCCCTCACGCGGGGTAAAGCCAGCGCCTGTCGTACGCTTTACTATTACGAGTGGTGATATGAGACAGAAAAAAGTTTGGCTAATCCTGATCCTCAACCTGCTGCTGCTGGGCACAGCGCTGGCGTGGTATTTTCACACGCCTCCGCTGTCGGTAGCCTGCGACGGAAACCTGACGTTTACCGACGAGCGCGACAGCCACAATTTCACCTTTGACGGTGAGGTCATTATGCGCTTTCACCCCGACAAAACGGGGTACATCACGGTTAACGGCAACGTGGTGAATGCCCCGCGCAGCTGGGAGGTTTCCCGCCAGGAGATGTTTAAATGGCGTCACGTGGAGGACGAACTGTATGAGATCGTCATTCAAAAAGTGGAGCGTTTTAGCCATGACGCGATGCCGCCCGGGGTCTTTGAAAAATACGTTGCCGGCCTGACGCTGGGCAATAAAAGGCTTCTGACGATAGAGCGCACGCCGGAAGACGCGCTGGTGATCAGCAATTTTTATTCGCCGGTGCTGATCTGCTCGGAATAATGTCGACGGGTCAGGCTATACTTGCCGCCATGACTATTCGCATTCGCCCCACCACCCTCAGCGACGTTGCCGCCCTGTCCGCCATTGAACGCGCGGCTGCCGGGCGATTCCGCGACATCCCGGAACTCGCCTGGCTTGCCGACGGCGAGGTCATTCCCGCTGAGCAACACCTCGACTATGCCGAACGCGGGCTCAGCTGGCTGGCGCTGGCAAACGACCAGCCCGTTGGGTTTGTCCTTGCCGAAGCCCATCCGTCATCACTGTTTATTGTCGAACTCTCGGTTGATCTGGACTGGCAGGGAAAAGGGATTGGCAGACAGCTCATCGCCTGCGTGGCAGATTGCGCCCGTAAAAGGGGGCTGACCGCGCTGACGCTGACGACGTTCCGGGACGTACCGTGGAATGCGCCCTTCTATGCGCGGCTGGGGTTTGAAATGATGACGAGGCTGACGCCTGAATTGCGTGAAAAACGCGAAGAAGAGACGGCGCACGGTTTAGCGTATGACTCCCGCTGCGCCATGCGCCTGCCTCTGTAATATCGCCCGGTGGCGCTGCGCTTACCGGGCCTACAAAACCCTGAACAGTGGGCCGGGTAAGGCGCAGCCGCCACCCGGCACAACGCACGGCGTTAGAACGTTTCCCAGTTATCACCTGCATCGGCAGTCGCGGTTTTACGCGTCATTACCGGTGCGGCAACGGCTTTCGCCGAAGCGAATTCACGCGCCTTCATCTGCTCCTGCTGAATGCGGAACACTGCCACGGCCTGCGTCAGACGGCTCGCCTGCTCTTCCAGCGCCGCCGCCGCTGCGGCTGACTCTTCTACCAGCGAGGCGTTCTGCTGGGTCACGCGATCCATCTCTGCCACCGCCAGGCCCACCTGGTCGATACCGCGGCTCTGCTCGTCGGACGCAGAGGCAATCTCGCCCATGATATCGGTCACGCGGGTCACCGCGTTCACGATCTCACCCATGGTTTCACCGGCGCTTTCCACCAGCGTTGAACCCACTTCCACGCGTCCCACGGAGTCTTCAATCAGGCTCTTGATCTCACGTGCTGCCTGAGCGCTGCGCTGGGCCAGGTTACGCACTTCCCCTGCCACCACCGCAAATCCACGGCCCTGTTCGCCCGCACGCGCCGCTTCTACCGCCGCGTTCAGCGCCAGGATGTTGGTCTGGAAGGCAATGCCGTCGATCACGCTGATGATATCGGCAATTTTCTGCGAACTGCCCGCGATGTCACGCATGGTTTGCACCACGTTGTCCACCACCTTGCCGCCCTTCTGCGCGGTTTCAGACGCGCTTAGCGCCAGGTGGCTCGCCTGACGGGCGTTCTCGGCGTTCTGCTTAACGGTCGCCGTCAGCTGCTCCATGCTGGCAGCGGTCTCTTCCAGGGAAGCGGCCTGCTGTTCAGTACGGGAAGAGAGGTCGTTATTGCCCATCGCGATTTCGCTCGCGCCGCTATAGATAGCGTTCGCGCCGTTACGCACGTCGCCCACGGTACGCACCAGTTCGCCCTGCATATGACGCAGCGAGTCGGCCAGTTCGCCCATCTCGTTAGAGCCTTCCACGTCGATGCGCTTCACCAGGTCGCCGCTGGCGATGTGGCGGATATTGTCAATGAGACGCGTCAGCGGAGAGATCAGCGCCTGCTTGATACCCAGCCAGACGGCCACGATCACCACCAGCACGGCAACCAGCACGCTGATCAGCACCCAGATAGCCTGAGTGTAAGAGCTGTTGCTGTCTTCAACCGCCATCTGGTACAGCTTGTCGTTCTGCTGCAGGTAGCTCACGTACTGCTTCTCGAATCCATCCTGGTAGCTCTGGGTCGGCTGGTCGAAGAAGGCGTTGATTTTGCCCGCCCCCAGCAGCTGAATTAGCTCAGCCAGCGCACCGTGGTAGATATCGTAGTTACGTTTAATTTCCAGCGCAGCGGCGTCGCTCTGACGCGGGTCGCGCGGCAGGGCTTCATAGTCAGCCCAGTTTTTTTCCGCCTGTTTCAGCGAGGCAGACGCAATCTGCATCAGATCGTTAACGGTCGCGCCGCTGCCGATATTGTTCTGATCCATCATGTAGCGGATGCCCGCGCGGTTCAGGGTATTACGGGTTTGCAGCAGCGCAACCCAGCTCCCGTTAAGGGTGGATTGTTGCTGACGAATGGTTTGCAGGACGGTGAAATTCTCTTTGTCATTCTTCAGAGCATTAAAGAAAAGACCACCGGATGTGAGTTGTAAAAGGCCAAATATCGCTAAAACCAGCATTAAGCTGGTGACAATCTTGATACGGTTTAACATGTTTTCTCTTTCCTCAGACAGATACAGAATTTTCGGCCTGGAAAGGGAAAACTTTACGAAAATCATCCTGGAATTTGTGGTTTTTACTCTTCTTCCCGCGCTGCGTTATGCCGGTTCCCGAGTTCAATAAACTCTTCCAGCAGCGCCGTCAGCTGCTTCATCTTCTCCGGGGTGTATTCCGCCTCAATCTGCTGATACGCCTCTTCCACCTGCGCCTGGGCGTGCTCGTACAGCGCATTTCCCTCTTTGGTCAGCGACACGTACAGCTTGCGCTGGTCGTTCACCGGCTTTAAGCGCAGCACCAGGCCGTCGCGCTCCATGCGCGTCAGAATGCCGGTCAGGCTCGGGCGCAGAATACAGGTGCGAAACGCCAGATCGTGAAAATCCATCGACGGATGTTCAGCCAGCACGCGCACGATGCGCCACTGCTGCTCGGTGAGGTTATGCCGCTTCACAATCGGACGGAAGTACGACATCGCCGCTTCCCGCGCCTGCAAAAGCGCGATGGTTAATGAATCATGCATAGCCTCTCCCCTTAACATCATTAACAAGTAAACGATTCATAAAAGATGTTTTTATAAACAACACGTTTCCTGCCAGAAAGTCTAACAGAAACCGTTCGTTTTTATTAATCAACTGATTTACATAGGATTAAAATCTATAATGTAAATTTATTGTTATTCATATCACAAATTCTTCACTTCTGATTGCGAAATAAACAGCAAAAGCATAAAAACAGATCATTAACATATTAATGAAATCATAACCCGGACCGTCGGGGTGAGGAGTAGGTGAATGAAAGGTACCGTATTTGCCGTCGCGCTGAACCACCAGAGTCAGCAAGAAGCCTGGGCTGAGGCGTTTGAAAAAGCCCCTTACAACACGCCGCCAAAAACGCCGGTGTGGTTTATCAAACCGCACAACACGGTGATTCGCGCGGGCGAGCCCATTCCTTTCCCGCAGGGGGAAACGGTGTTAAGCGGCGCGACGGTGGCGCTGGTTGTGGGTAAAACCGCCAGCAGGGTGCGCGTAGAGGACGCCGCAGCCTACATCGCCGGGTACGCGCTGGCCAACGAGGTGAGCCTGCCGGAAGAGAGCTTCTACCGTCCGGCCATTAAGGCCAAATGCCGGGACGGCTTTTGCCCGCTTGGCGAGCTGGCCGCCGTTGATAACGTCGACAACCTGACCATCATCACCGAGATCAACGGCCGCGAAGCGGACCACTGGAACACCGCCGATCTGCAAAGCAGCGCCGCCGAACTGCTGAGCGCCCTGAGCGAATTCGCCACCCTCAAGCCCGGCGATGCGATCCTGCTCGGCACACCGCAAAGCCGCGTGGAGATCCGCCCGGGCGATCGCGTGCGGATTCTGGCGGAAGGTTTCCCGCCGCTGGAAAACCCGGTGGTGAACGAGCGCGACGTTGCCCTTTCCCACCGCACGCCTGAACACGCCACGCTGTTCGCCCTCGGTCTTAACTACGCCGATCATGCCAGCGAGCTGGACTTCAAGCCGCCCACCGAGCCGCTGGTGTTTATCAAAGCGCCGAACACCTTCAATGGCGACAACCAGACCTCGGTGCGCCCGAACAATATCGAATACATGCACTACGAGGCGGAGCTGGTGGTGGTTATCGGTAAAACCGCGCGTAAGGTGAGCGAAGCCGAGGCGATGGAGTATGTCGCGGGCTACACGGTCTGCAACGACTACGCCATCCGCGACTACCTGGAAAATTACTACCGCCCGAACCTGCGGGTCAAAAGCCGCGACGGATTAACCCCCATCAGCCCGAACATCGTGCCGAAAGAAGCCATTCCTGATCCGCATAACTTAACCCTGCGCACCTTCGTCAACGGCGAACTGCGTCAGGAAGGTACCACCGCCGATCTCATTTTCAGCATTCCTTACCTGATTGCGTATCTGAGCGATTTTATGACCCTACAGCCGGGCGACATGATCGCCACCGGCACGCCGAAGGGGCTGTCCGACGTGGTGCCGGGCGATGAAGTGGTGGTGGAAGTGGAAGGCGTGGGCCGCCTGGTGAACCGGATTGTCAGCGAGGAGACTGCAAAATGAAAAAGATTAACCACTGGATCAACGGTAAAAACGTCGCCGGAAGCGAGTACTTCCATACCACTAACCCGGCCTCCGGCGAGGTATTAGCGGAAGTCGCCTCCGGCGGTGAAGCGGAAATTCATCAGGCCGTTGCCGCCGCTAAAGAGGCGTTCCCGAAATGGGCCAACATGCCGATGAAGGAGCGCGCGCGCCTGATGCGTCGCCTGGGGGATCTGATCGACCAGAACGTGCCCGAGATCGCCGCCATGGAAACCGCCGACACCGGCCTGCCGATCCACCAGACCAAAAATGTGCTCATCCCGCGCGCCTCGCACAACTTCGAGTTCTTCGCCGAAGTGTGCCAGCAGATGAACGGCAAAACCTACCCGGTCGACGACAAAATGCTCAACTACACCCTGGTGCAGCCGGTGGGCGTCTGCGCGCTGGTGTCGCCGTGGAACGTGCCGTTTATGACCGCCACCTGGAAGGTCGCGCCGTGCCTGGCGCTGGGCAACACCGCGGTGCTGAAGATGTCTGAACTCTCGCCGCTGACCGCCGACCGTCTGGGCGAGCTGGCGCTGGAGGCGGGCATTCCGGCGGGCGTGTTGAACGTGGTGCAGGGCTACGGGGCGACGGCAGGCGACGCGCTGGTGCGCCACCACGACGTGCGCGCCGTCTCCTTCACCGGCGGCACCGCCACCGGGCGCAACATCATGAAAAACGCCGGGCTGAAGAAATATTCCATGGAGCTGGGCGGCAAATCCCCGGTGCTGATTTTTGAAGATGCGGATATCGAGCGCGCGCTGGACGCCGCGCTGTTCACCATCTTCTCCATCAACGGCGAGCGCTGCACCGCGGGCTCGCGCATCTTCATCCAGCAGAGCATCTACCCGGAGTTCGTCAAGCGCTTCGCCGAACGCGCCAATCGCCTTCGCGTGGGCGATCCGACCGATCCGAACACCCAGATTGGCGCGCTCATCAGCCAGCAGCACTGGGAGAAAGTCTCCGGCTATATCCGCCTCGGCATCGAGGAAGGCGCCACCCTGCTGGCGGGCGGCCCGGACAAACCGGTCGATCTGCCTGTACACCTGAAAGGCGGCAACTTCCTGCGCCCGACGGTGCTGGCGGACGTCGACAACCGCATGCGCGTGGCGCAGGAGGAGATCTTCGGGCCGGTGGCCTGCCTGCTGCCGTTTAAGGACGAGGCGGAAGGCCTGCGCCTGGCGAACGACGTGGAGTACGGCCTGGCGTCATACATCTGGACCCAGGACGTCAGCAAGGTGCTCCGTCTGGCGCGCAGCATTGAAGCGGGCATGGTGTTCGTCAACACCCAGAACGTGCGCGACCTGCGCCAGCCGTTTGGCGGCGTGAAGGCCTCCGGCACCGGCCGCGAGGGCGGCGAGTACAGCTTTGAAGTGTTCGCTGAGATGAAGAACGTCTGCATCTCCATGGGCGACCATCCGATTCCAAAATGGGGGATCTGACAATGGGCAAGCTAGCGTTAGCGGCAAAAATCACCCACGTGCCGTCGATGTATCTTTCCGAGCTGCCGGGGAAAAACCACGGCTGCCGCCAGTCCGCCATCGCCGGGCATAAAGAGATCGGCAAGCGCTGCCGTGAACTGGGCGTGGACACCATCATCGTGTTCGACACCCACTGGCTGGTGAACAGCGCGTACCACATCAACTGTGCGGATCATTTTTCAGGCGTCTACACCAGCAACGAGCTGCCGCACTTTATCCGCGACATGACGTACGACTACGACGGCAACCCGGAGCTCGGGCAGCTGATCGCCGACGAAGCGGTGAAGCTCGGCGTGCGCGCCAAGGCGCACAACATCCCGAGCCTCAAGCTGGAGTACGGCACGCTGGTGCCGATGCGCTACATGAACGCGGATAAGCACTTCAAAGTGATCTCCATCTCCGCGTTCTGCACGGTTCACGACTTTGCCGACAGCCGCAGGCTGGGCGAGGCCATCGTCAGCGCCATCGAAAAGTACGACGGCACCGTGGCGGTGCTCGCCAGCGGCTCGCTGTCGCACCGCTTTATCGACGACCAGCGCGCGGATGAAGGGATGAACAGCTACACCCGCGAGTTCGACCGTCAGATGGACGAGCGGGTGGTCAAGCTGTGGCGCGAAGGCCAGTTTAAAGAGTTTTGCAGCATGCTGCCGGAGTACGCCGACTACTGCTACGGCGAAGGGAACATGCACGACACGGTGATGCTGCTGGGGATGCTGGGCTGGGATAAATACGACGGCAAGGTGGAGTTCCTCACCGAGCTGTTCGCCAGCTCCGGCACCGGCCAGGTCAACGCCGTTTTCCCGCTGCCCGCGTAAGGAGTTGTTATGCCGCACTTTATTGCTGAATGTACCGACAACATCCGCGCGCAGGCCGACCTGCCGGGGCTGTTCGCCAAAGTGAACGAGGCGCTGGCCGCCACGGGGATCTTCCCGCTCGGCGGCATCCGCAGCCGCGCCCACTGGCTGGACACCTGGCAGATGGCGGACGGTAAGCATGATTACGCCTTTGTGCATATGACGCTGAAGATCGGCGCCGGGCGCAGCCTGGAGAACCGGGAAGCCGTGGGGGAGATGCTGTTTGCGCTGATCAAAACCCACTTCGCGGCGCTGATGGCGGAGCGCTATCTGGCGCTGTCGTTCGCCATGGAAGAACTCGATCCGACGCTCAATTACAAACAAAACAACGTGCACGCGTTGTTTAAGTAGCCGTCTGCTCGCCCGGTGGCGCTGCGCTTACCGGGCCTACAACAGCCCCGAACGTAGGCCGGGATCGCTACGCGCCACCCGGCAAAAACAGGATATCGCCATGCTCGACAAACACACCCATACCCTGATCGCCCACCGCCTGCATCAGGCGGAACAGTCCCGGGAGCAGATCCGCGCGATCTCGCTGGAGTACCCGGAGATCACCATCGAAGACGCCTACGCCGTACAGCGCGAATGGGTGAGCCTGAAAATTGCCGAAGGCCGCGTGCTGAAAGGCCACAAGATTGGCCTCACCTCGAAAGCGATGCAGGCCAGCTCGCAGATTAGCGAGCCGGACTACGGCGCGCTGCTGGACGACATGTTCTTCCTCGACGGCAGCGACATTCCCGTCGATCGCTTTATCGTCCCGCGTATCGAAGTGGAGCTGGCCTTCGTGCTGGCAAAACCGCTGCGCGGCCCGAACTGCACGATCTTCGACGTCTACAACGCCACGGATTACGTCATTCCCGCCCTGGAGCTGATCGACGCCCGCTGCCACAACGTTGATCCGGAGACCCAGCGCCCGCGCAAGGTGTTCGACACCATCTCCGACAACGCCGCCAACGCCGGGGTGATCCTCGGCGGTCGTCCGATTAAGCCCGACGCGCTGGATCTGCGCTGGATCTCCGCCCTGCTCTACCGCAACGGCGTGATCGAAGAGACCGGCGTCGCCGCAGGCGTGCTTAACCACCCGGCGAACGGCGTGGCGTGGCTGGCGAACAAGCTCGCGCCGTACGACGTGCAGCTTGAGCCCGGACAGATCATCCTCGGCGGCTCGTTTACCCGTCCGGTTGCCGCCAGCAGAGGCGACACCTTCCATGTTGACTACGGCAACATGGGCTCCATCAGCTGTCGCTTTGTATAAGGAGGCGACCATGCAAAACGCATTCAAAGCGGCGCTGAAGGCGGGCCGCCCGCAAATCGGTTTATGGCTGGGGCTGACCAGCAGCTACAGCGCAGAGCTGCTGGCCGGGGCCGGTTTTGACTGGCTGCTGATCGACGGCGAGCACGCGCCGAACAGCGTGCAAACCGTCCTGACTCAGCTCCAGGCCATCGCCCCTTATCCCAGCCAGCCGGTGGTGCGCCCGTCGTGGAACGACCCGGTGCAGATCAAGCAGCTGCTGGACGTGGGGGCGCAAACCCTGCTGGTGCCGATGGTGCAAAACGCTGACGAGGCGCGGCTGGCGGTAAGCGCCACCCGCTACCCGCCTGCGGGCATTCGCGGCGTCGGCAGCGCCCTGGCGCGCGCGTCGCGCTGGAACCGCATCCCGGATTACCTGCATCAGGCTAACGACGCCATGTGCGTGCTGGTGCAGATCGAAACCCGCGAGGCGCTGAAAAACCTGCCGCAGATCCTGGACGTGGAAGGGGTGGACGGCGTGTTTATCGGCCCGGCAGATCTGAGCGCCGACATGGGCTTTGCCGGTAACCCGCAGCATCCGGAGGTGCAGGCCGCCATTGAGCAGGCGATCGCGCAGATCCGTGCGGCGGGCAAAGCGCCCGGCATCCTGATGGCGAATGAACAGCTGGCGAAACGCTATCTCGGCCTCGGCGCATTGTTTGTGGCGGTCGGTGTGGATACCACCCTGCTCGCCCGCAGCGCCGAAGCGCTGGCGGCCCGCTTTACCGACGTCACCACAGCAGTCGATAACAATAAATCCGTCTACTAAACGTACGATGTGGAGCGCAACATGACGACCTCAACCCTGCATAATAAAGATGTAGAACATCGCGCAATAAATAAGCTGTTCCGTCGTTTGATCGTGTTTCTCTTTATCCTGTTTGTTTTCTCGTTTCTCGATCGCATCAACATCGGCTTTGCCGGGCTGACGATGGGCAAAGATCTGGGCCTCACGTCGACCATGTTTGGCCTGGCCGCGACGCTGTTTTACGTCACCTACGTGCTGTGCGGGATCCCCAGCAATATCATGCTGGCGAAGGTCGGCGCGCGCCGCTGGATCGCCGGGATCATGGTGGTGTGGGGCATCGCCTCCACCTGCACCATGTTCGCTACCAGCCCCGAAACGCTTTACGTCCTGCGCATGCTGGTAGGCATTGCGGAAGCCGGTTTCCTGCCAGGGATTTTGGTCTATCTCACCTGGTGGTTCCCGGCCTATCACCGCGCCCGCGCCAACGCGCTGTTTATGATCGCCATGCCGGTGACCATGATGCTTGGCTCGATCCTCTCCGGGTATATTCTGGCGATGGACGGGCTGTGGAACCTGAAGGGCTGGCAGTGGCTGTTTCTGCTGGAGGGGTTGCCGTCGGTGGTGCTCGGCGTGGTGACCTGGTTTTACCTCAACGACACGCCGGATCAGGCCACCTGGCTGGATGAGGACGAAAAGCAGGCGCTGAAAACGATGATCGCGCGCGAGCAGGAGGTCGCCATCGCCCAATCCGTCACGCCGCGCTCGACGCTGCGCGAGGTGCTTACGCCCGCCGTGCTGCTCTACACGCTGGCCTACTTCTGTCTGACCAATACGCTGAGCGCGATCAACATCTGGACGCCGCAGATCCTGCAAAGCTTCAACACCGGCAGCAGCAATATCGTGATTGGCCTGCTGGCGGCGATCCCGCAGTTTTGTACCATCCTCGGGATGATCTGGTGGAGTCGCCGCTCCGACAGGCTGAAAGAGCGAAAAAAGCACACCATCCTGCCGTACCTGTTTGCCGCGGCGGGATGGATGCTGGCCTCCGTGACCGATCACAGCCTGATCCAGCTGCTTGGCATCATCATGGCCTCAACCGGATCGTTTACCGCCATGGCGATATTCTGGACCACGCCGGACCAGGTTATTAGCCTGCAGTCACGCGCGGTGGCGCTGGCGGTGATCAACGCCATCGGTAACGTCGGATCCGCAGTCAGCCCGCTGCTGATTGGGATCCTGCGCGACGCGACCGGCAGCTTCAGCTCCGGGCTGTGGTTTGTGGCGGGTCTGCTGGTGGTCGGCGCGCTGGTGCTGACGCGCATCCCGATGACGCAGCGGGTTCAACAGAGGAACGATCATGTGCCAGAGCCCTATCGCCAACATTGATATCAGCAAGGAGTACGACGAAAGTCTGGGCACCGACGACGTGCACTATCAGTCGTTCGCCCGCATGGCGGCCTTTTTTGGCCGCGACATGCAGGCGCATCGTCACGACCAGTACTTTCAGATGCACTTTCTCGATACCGGACAGATTGAACTCCAGCTCGACGACCACCGCTATTCGGTGCAGGCGCCGCTATTTGTGCTGACGCCGCCGTCGGTGCCGCACGCGTTTATCACCGAATCCGACAGCGACGGGCACGTGCTGACGGTGCGCGAGGATCTCATCTGGCCGCTATTAGAAGTGCTCTACCCCGGCACGCGGGAAGCGTTTGGCCTGCCGGGGATCTGCCTGTCGCTTGCCGACAAGCCGGACGAGCTGACGGCGCTGAAGCACTACTGGCAGCTCATCGCCCGGGAATCCACGGCGCAGCTGCCGGGCCGTGAGCATACGCTGGTCCTGCTGGCGCAGGCGGTATTTACCCTGCTGCTGCGCAACGCGAAGCTCGACGACCACGCGGCCAGCGGGATGCGCGGCGAGCTGAAGCTGTTCCAGCGCTTTACCCAGCTGATCGACACCCACTATCACCAGCACTGGACGGTACCGGAATACGCCAGCGAGTTGCACCTGACCGAATCCCGCCTGACGGACATCTGCCGCCGCTTCGCCAACCGCTCGCCGAAACGGCTGATCTTCGACCGGCAGCTGCGCGAGGCCAGGCGCCTGCTGCTGTTTTCCGACAGCGCGGTCAGCGAGATTGCCTGGCAGCTGGGATTTAAGGATCCGGCCTATTTCGCCCGGTTTTTCAATCGCCTGACGGGCTGCTCGCCCAGCGCGTATCGGGCGCAGAAAGTACCGGTTTCCTGAACGCATCACGGTTCGTAGGGCGGGTAAGCGCAGCGCCACCCGCCAAAAACCCGCACAGATCACAAATCCCAATCCCGCCCGAAAAGTACCCGCCGTTGTCCCAATCGTCCCTTCACGTTCCGCCCCTCTCACGCTTCAATTAAACAACAAAAACAAAACATAAATTTAACAACCATCTTCCGATACGAGGTCCCTATGAAGCCTGAAGAATTCCGCGCTGATGCCAAACGTCCGTTAACCGGCGAAGAGTATTTAAAAAGTCTGCAGGACGGTCGTGAGATTTATATCTACGGCGAGCGCGTTAAGGACGTCACCACCCACCCGGCGTTTCGCAATGCGGCGGCGTCTATCGCCCAGATGTACGATGCGCTGCACAAGCCGGACATGCAGGACACGCTGTGCTGGGGCACCGACACCGGCAGCGGCGGCTACACCCACAAATTCTTCCGCGTGGCGAAAAGCGCCGACGACCTGCGCCAGCAGCGCGATGCCATCGCCGAGTGGTCGCGCCTGAGCTACGGCTGGATGGGCCGCACGCCGGACTACAAAGCGGCGTTCGGCTGCGCCCTCGGCGCGAACCCAGCCTTTTACGGCCAGTTCGAGCAGAACGCCCGCAGCTGGTACACCCGCATTCAGGAAACCGGCCTGTACTTTAACCACGCCATCGTCAACCCGCCGATCGACCGCCACAAGCCGGCGGACGAGGTGAAGGACGTCTACATCAAGCTGGAGAAAGAGACCGATGCCGGGATTATCGTCAGCGGTGCGAAAGTCGTCGCAACCAACTCGGCGTTGACCCACTACAACATGATCGGTTTTGGCTCCGCGCAGGTGATGGGCGAAAACCCGGACTTCGCGCTGATGTTCGTCGCGCCGATGGACGCCGAAGGGGTGAAGCTGATCTCCCGCGCCTCGTACGAGATGGTGGCAGGCGCAACCGGCTCCCCGTACGACTACCCGCTCTCCAGCCGCTTCGACGAGAACGACGCGATCCTGGTGATGGATAACGTACTGATCCCGTGGGAAAACGTGCTGATCTACCGCGATTTCGACCGCTGCCGTCGCTGGACGATGGAGGGCGGCTTCGCCCGCATGTACCCGCTTCAGGCCTGCGTGCGTCTGGCGGTGAAGCTCGACTTCATCACCGCCCTGCTGAAGAAATCCCTGGAGTGCACCGGTACCCTGGAGTTCCGCGGCGTGCAGGCAGATCTCGGCGAAGTGGTGGCCTGGCGCAATATGTTCTGGGCGCTGAGCGACTCCATGTGCTCAGAAGCGACGCCGTGGGTGAACGGCGCGTACCTGCCGGACCACGCGGCGCTGCAAACCTACCGCGTGATGGCCCCGATGGCCTACGCGAAGATCAAGAACATCATCGAACGTAACGTGACCTCCGGGCTGATTTATCTGCCGTCCAGCGCGCGGGACCTGAACAACCCGCAGATCGACCAGTATCTGGCGAAGTACGTGCGCGGCTCCAACGGAATGGATCACGTCGAACGCATCAAGATTTTGAAACTGATGTGGGACGCCATCGGCAGCGAGTTTGGGGGGCGTCACGAGTTGTACGAAATCAACTACTCCGGCAGCCAGGATGAGATCCGCCTGCAATGCCTGCGTCAGGCGCAAAGCTCCGGAAATATGGACAAGATGATGGCAATGGTCGACCGCTGCATGTCCGAGTACGACCAGCACGGCTGGACCGTGCCGCACCTGCACAACAACAGCGATATCAACATGCTCGACAAGCTGCTGAAATAGCGCAGCGGGAGGTTACAATGCATTCAGATGAACAACGCCTGCGTTTTCGCGACGCAATGAGCAGCCTGTCGGCGGCGGTCAATGTGGTCACCACAGAGGGAGACGCCGGACGCTGCGGCATTACCGCCACCGCCGTCTGCTCGGTGACGGATACCCCGCCGTCGGTCATGGTCTGCATTAACGCCAACAGCGCCATGAACCCGGTCTTTCAGGGCAACGGCAGGCTGTGCGTCAACGTGCTGAACCACGAGCAGGAGATCATGGCCCGCCACTTCGCCGGGATGACCGGGATGGCAATGGAGGAGCGCTTTGCCCTCTCCTGCTGGCAGAAAGGCCCGCTGGGGCAGCCGGTGCTGAAAGGCGCGCTGGCGAGCCTGGAAGGCGAGATTACCCAGGTGCAAACCATCGGCACGCATCTGGTTTATCTTGTCGAAGTGAAAAACATCATCCTGAGTGACGCGGGACACGGCCTGATCTACTTTAAGCGCCGTTTCCACCCGGTGATGATGGAGATGGAAGCCGTCGTGTGATCCCCCTCGCGCTGGCCTTTTTTCGGGCCAGCGCCGCTTTCTACAAAAATTCCTAAGGTTTCCGCTAAATCACGCCGTTATATATCCATAAGAGAAATTTTCTGTGCCTGAATACTGACATCTCCGGTCAGTGCTTTTGCATTGTTCAGCGCATACCCAATATACAGGAAGACCTTATGGCTAAAACGACGCGGAGCCGCTCGGCTGAACGTCTGGTCGATATTCTCCTTGAGCTACATTTACACGGCGTAGTAAACCGCAGTGCGCTAATGGAGAAATTTAAAATTACCGAGCGTACCGTCTACCGGGATTTAAATGCGCTCTCGCCCATTGTTGAACATACCGGTAACGGGCTATATCGACTGATCCATTCCGCCCAATCTCCCGGCGGGCAGGGATTACATCATGCTCTGGCTAACTTCCTGAATGCCGATAATTTTTTCCCTGAAAGAAATACGGACTTCTGGCAAAAGCTGGAGGCGCGCGTCGACGAAAACCATATTCTTATCCTCGGTAATGACGCAGAGCACACGGTGCAGCGTGATATCCGCCGCCATTTAGCGAAAATCGAGAAATCGATTAAGAACCATAATGTCTGTCAGATCGTATATAAGGGTAAAACCCGTCTGATTAATCCCTATAAACTCATTAACAAAAAAAATATATGGTATTTACAAGCTACCGAAAATAGCCGGTTGAAATCCTTTTCATTAAGCCAGATTAGCTGGTTTGATGTTCAAAAAACCTTTTTTACTCCTGATGAAAATGTTCGGGAACTGCTGGAAAAAAGCCTCGACCCGTGGGTGTCCGAAACTACTTTCACCGTGAAAATATTCATTAAGGATAATATTTCACATTACTTCCTGCGCCGCGATCTCCTGCCGGAACAGGAGCTGCTGGAGGAGCGGCGCGGCGGCGTCACGCTGCGCTGCCAGGCGGCACACGAAAACCAGATCCTGCCGCTGCTGTTCTACTGGCTGCCGAATATTCAGATCCTGGAGCCGAGCTGGCTGAAGGAGAAGCTCATCAAGACGCTGGAAAGCTACCTGTCGATGGAGCGCAGCCCGGAAAACCACGTGATCTCAATCACATAATTTTCCCGACCAGCGGCGAGCCTGAACCACTCGCCGCGTCCTTTGACCGCTCACCCGTCACTTTCAACCACTCACTCATTTACCGTCCTTTACGCGCGCGCGGATCTGGCACGATCGCTCCAGCATTAATCAATACCTCCTCACAACGAACCCTGACCCTTTTTTCTTTACATAAAAAACCAGGTCTTACTATGGATACTAAAAAACTACTTAAGCACGTGCCCTGGGCCTTACTCGGGATCCTCGGCGCTTTCTGTCTGGCGGTTGTCGCATTGCGCCGGGGCGAACACGTCAGCGCCCTGTGGATCGTGGTCGCGTCGGTTTCCGTCTACCTTGTGGCCTATCGCTACTACAGCTTGTACATCGCGCAGAAGGTCATGAAGCTCGACCCGACGCGCGCCACCCCGGCGGTCATTAACAATGACGGTCTGAACTACGTGCCAACCAACCGCTACGTGCTATTTGGTCACCACTTTGCCGCCATTGCAGGCGCGGGCCCGCTGGTCGGCCCGGTGCTGGCCGCCCAGATGGGCTACCTGCCGGGTACGCTCTGGCTGCTGGCGGGCGTGGTGCTGGCGGGAGCGGTGCAGGACTTTATGGTGCTGTTTATCTCCTCGCGCCGTAACGGTTCGTCGCTGGGCGAGATGATCAAAGAAGAGATGGGCCGCGTGCCGGGCACTATCGCCCTCTTCGGCTGCTTCCTGATCATGATCATCATCCTCGCGGTGCTGGCGCTGATCGTGGTGAAAGCGCTGGCCGAAAGTCCGTGGGGCGTCTTCACCGTCTGTTCTACCGTACCGATTGCGCTGTTCATGGGCATCTATATGCGCTTCCTGCGTCCTGGGCGCGTGGGTGAAGTGTCGGTCATTGGTATCGTACTGCTGGTCGCCTCCATCTACTTCGGCGGCGTGATTGCGCACGACCCGTACTGGGGCCCGGCGCTGACCTTTAAAGACACCACCATCACCTTCGCGCTGATCGGTTACGCGTTCGTTTCCGCCCTGCTGCCGGTGTGGCTGATTCTGGCTCCGCGCGACTACCTGGCGACCTTCCTGAAAATCGGTGTCATCGTCGGGCTGGCGATCGGGATTGTCATCATCAACCCTGAGCTGAAAATGCCGGCGGTGACTCAGTACATTGACGGCACCGGTCCGCTGTGGAAAGGCGCCCTGTTCCCGTTCCTGTTTATTACCATCGCCTGCGGCGCCGTGTCTGGCTTCCACGCGCTGATCGCCTCCGGCACCACGCCGAAGCTGATGGCTAACGAAATCGACGCGCGCTTTATCGGTTACGGCGCGATGCTGATGGAGTCCTTCGTGGCGATCATGGCGCTGGTTGCGGCGTCGATTATCGAGCCAGGCCTGTACTTCGCGATGAACACCCCGCCGGCGGGTCTGGGCATCACCATGCCAAACCTGCATGAGATGGGCGGGGAAAATACCGCGCTGATCATGGCGCAGCTGAAAGAGGCCAGCGCACACGCGGCGGCGACCGTCAGCTCCTGGGGCTTCGTGATCTCGCCTGAGCAGATCATGCAGACCGCGAAGGACATTGGCGAACCGTCCGTGCTCAACCGCGCAGGTGGCGCGCCGACGCTGGCCGTGGGTATCGCACACGTGTTCCACAAAGTGCTGCCGTGGGCGGACATGGGCTTCTGGTACCACTTCGGTATTCTGTTCGAAGCGCTGTTCATCCTCACCGCGCTGGATGCCGGTACCCGTGCGGGCCGCTTCATGCTGCAGGATCTGCTGGGCAACTTCGTGCCGTTCCTGAAGAAAACCGACTCTCTGGTAGCGGGTGTTCTGGGTACTGCCGGGTGCGTAGGCCTGTGGGGCTACCTGCTGTACCAGGGCGTTGTCGACCCGCTCGGCGGCGTGAAGAGCCTGTGGCCACTGTTCGGTATCTCTAACCAGATGCTGGCAGCCGTTGCCCTGGTGCTCGGTACCGTCGTCCTCGTGAAGATGAAGCGCACCAAATACATCTGGGTGACCGTGGTTCCTGCGCTGTGGCTGCTGCTCTGCACCACCTGGGCGCTGGGCCTGAAGTTGTTCAGCACCAACCCACAGCTGGAAGGCTTCTTCTTCATGGCTAACCAGTACAAAGAGAAGATTGCCGCAGGCGGCGCGGATCTGACCGCACAGCAGATTGCCAACATGAACCATATCGTGGTGAACAACTACACCAACGCGGGTCTGAGCATTCTGTTCCTGGTGGTGGTGTATAGCATTATCTTCTACGGCATCAAAACCTGGATGAAAGTGCGCAACACCGAAGGCCGTACGGATAAAGAGACCCCGTACGTGCCGGTGCCGGAAGGCGGCGTGAAGACCTCTTCACACCATTAATCTGGTTGTATTCAGCCCCGCTCCGGCGGGGCTTTGTTCTTATCAGGATGGACTATGTTTGGTAACTTAGGCGAAGCAAAAAAATACCTCGGTCAGGCGGCGAAGATGCTGATTGGCATTCCGGACTATGACAACTACGTTGAGCATATGAAGACCAACCATCCGGATAAGCCGTACATGACCTACACCGAATTCTTCCGCGAGCGTCAGGAAGCGCGCTACGGCGGAAGTGGAGAAGGCGGCGTCCGCTGCTGCTAAAGGAGAGACCATGACCCCGATTGCCGTTACCCTGCTGACCGGTTTCCTCGGCGCCGGTAAAACCACCCTGCTGCGCCACATCCTGAACGAGCAGCACGGCTTCAAAATCGCCGTCATCGAAAACGAATTTGGCGAAGTCTCCGTTGACGATCAATTAATCGGAGACCGCGCCACGCAAATCAAAACCCTGACCAACGGCTGCATCTGCTGCACCCGCTCTAACGAGCTGGAAGACGCCCTGCTGGACCTGCTCGACAGCCGCGATCGCGGCGACATCGACTTTGACCGTCTGGTGATCGAGTGCACCGGCATGGCGGACCCGGGCCCGATTATCCAGACCTTCTTCTCCCATGACATTCTGTGCCAGCGCTACCTGCTGGACGGCGTCATCGCGCTGGTAGACGCGGTCCACGCCGACGAGCAGATGAACCAGTTCACCATTGCCCAGTCTCAGGTGGGCTACGCCGACCGCATTCTGCTGACCAAAACCGACGTGGCAGGCGACAGCGAAAAACTCCGCGAGCGCCTGACGCGCATCAACTCGCGCGCGCCGATTTATACGGTGACGCATGGCGATATCGATCTATCCCAGCTGTTTAACACCAACGGCTTTATGCTGGAGGAGAACGTCACCACGAAACCGCGCTTCCACTTTATGGGAGACAAGCAAAACGATGTGGCGTCGATTGTGGTGGAGCTGGACTATCCGGTGGACATCAGCGAGGTCTCGCGGGTAATGGAAAACCTGCTGCTTTCGTTTGCCGACAAGCTGCTGCGCTACAAAGGCATGCTGTGGATCGACGGCGAGCCGAACCGCCTGCTGTTTCAGGGCGTACAGCGCCTGTACAGCGCCGACTGGGACCGCCCGTGGGGCGATGAAGCGCCGTATAGCGTGATGGTGTTTATTGGTATCCAGCTGCCGGAGGAGGAGATTCGGGCAGCGTTTGCGGGTCTGAAGAAATAACCGCCTTGCTTCCCCTCTCCCCTTTGGGGAGAGGGTTAGGATGAGGGGTAAAATTATTTCAACGCCTCCGGCAGCGTCACAATCCACAGCTCGCTCTCTGACTCCGGCTTCTTCAGCGGCTTCACGCTGAGCGTGGTTTCCACCGGTTTATCATCCAGCGTCAGCTTGCCTTCCTCGTTAACCCGATAGTCCTTGAGCTTTTTGCCCTCGACCGGATGCTGCATCGCCACCTTCACGCCAAAGTCGTTATCGTTCGCCACCGCAATCCGTTTGCCGTCGATCAGCGCCAGCCCTTCGGCCTTCTCCTGTTTCCAGCCCAGCGCGCGCAGATCGACGACCTGCGTTTTTGCAGCAAGGGTAATGCCGCGCTGCGCCAGGGTTTTCTCATCATCAAACTCCGGGTACTCGCCCGGCTTGTCGAAAGCGGTCAGGTCGCTCGCCTTGCTGAGATCCACCTTGTAGATAAGGTTACGCATCGCGTCATTTTTATCCTCACCCTGTTCAATCAGCAGGATGTGCTGGTCGTCCAGCGCCACGATGTCGCCGATTTTAGCGTCGCTGTTTTTGCTGTAGGCCGCGCTGTCGATGGGGTAGCCGTACATCGCCGTTTTCCCGGTCGCCGGGTCGAAGCTGACCAGACGCGTAAACAGCGCCTGCTTTTTACTCTTACCGTCGATATCCAGCGTGCTTTGCACGGCGGCGATAATCCGCCCGTCCGGCATCCGGGTCAGGCCTTCAAAGCCCCGGTTCGGCTGGCGCCATTTGATAACGTTTGGCAGACCGCCCGCGATGGATTTTTCCCCTTCCGCCGCCTGCGGCCCGTGGATCGCCAGAATTTTTCCTTTGCTGTCGACGTTAATCAGGAACGGGCCATACTCGTCGCACAGCCAGAAACCGCCCTTGCCGTCCGGGGTGATGCCTTCCGTGTCCAGCCCGCGGTTGTCACCCTTCAGAATTTTGAGGGTATCGCTGAACGCCACCTCATTGGTGGCTCCAATCACGCCGCTTTGCAGCGGCAGGCCGTTAATCTCGCCTTTATAATCATGCAGCGGGCGGGCATCCGTTGCCTCCGCTTTGCCGTTCTGAACGCGAATTGTCATCAGCAGCGGCGCGAAATCCGGTGTGACAAAAATTTTGGCTTCGTTTTTACCCATTTTGGGCGCATCGGCGTTAGGACCGCGATCGGTCACGGTCGCGAAGGTCAGAGCATCGCCCTGCTTGCCCGTAAACAGCAGGCCGGAGCCAATCCCTACCGGGAGTCCATTCGGAAACGCACCGGCAAACGCGCCGCTGTATTTCACGTGTGAGCCGTCAGGGAAGCTGACAACATAGCGCTCAGCCGTGGGCTGCGCCGCCAGGCCAGAGAAAGAGAGCGTACAGCCGATAAGCACAGGAATGATTTTTCTTTTCATATTGTTAGCATCCGGAAAGTGAAGCCCACAACGTAATGAACAAACGTGTCAGAAAAATGACATGGAAAGGAAACGTGGCCGGACATCTGAACGAATAATGACCATAAAAATGTAAAAATTTGTTTTTTTATGTGATTTTAGAAATGGAATTGGAAATTATTAGAAGCGCAATTAATGCATATCAAATCACTATCCCTGCCTCGTTCAGATTTCGTTTAGTCAAAAAATTAAACTGTTCCTCAACACCTGAAATTTGCGCGTTGACACGCCGACAACCCAACTTAAGCGTTACAAATAAAGATAAAAGAATTAACAATTACAGCATGAAAAGTCGATTTGCATCACATTTGCAGTCATAAACATCGCTTGTTAAGGTGCCCCCAGATTAATTTGATGATGAGGCACGAAACATGAAAAAACTTAACATTCTTCTTCTTTCTGCACTGACCGCCATCTCGGGTTCCGCACTGGCAATGGGCGGCAGCATTGAGCAGGGTAAAAACTTTACCAACCTCAACCTGGAAATGGGCAAATCCTCATCCGGTGTTTATCTCGAAAGTAACTGGCTGAAAAACACCGACGACGGTACCCAGACCGGTGGCGTGGGCGCAGGCTACAACCTGGAAGTGGGCCCGGTGATGCTGAATGCAGGCGCAAAAGCCATCTACATCGGCCCGAAAAAAGGCGATAACGGCGTGGCCTTCCCGATTGGCGGCGGCGTAAACGTTGCGCTGACCGACAGCATCCACGTCTATGGCGAAGGCTATGCGGCACCAGAAGGCCTGAACAACAGCGTGAAAAACTACGTTGAAGCTAACGGCGGCGTAAGCTGGACCCCAATCAAACCGGTTACGCTGAAAGTGGGCTACCGCCACGTGAGCGTTGACGGTAAAGATGGTCGTCCAAACCACACCCTGATTGATGGCGCATATGTCGGCGGTGGAGTTAGCTTCTGATGAAACACCGCATTACCGCGCTTTGCGTTCTGAGCCTCACGCTGATGCTCACCGGCTGCGTCCAGTACAAATGGGTAAAACCGGGCGTGAGCGACGCTGAGATGAATAAAAAGCTCACGGAATGCGAAGCGCAGGCCCTGATCGATCTGCCTCCGGATAACGTGGTGACCGGTTCGAGCTCGGAAAAAACGGACAAAAAGAACAAGAAAAAGGATATTTCCACGAGCTACACGGTTGAAGACGCGAATGAATATCGCCGGGATACGTTAGTCGACAGCTGCATGTTCAAAAGCGGCTGGGACAAGATCGAAGTACAGTAATCAACTGAAAAAACCTGCCAACCGGCAGGTTTTTTTATTACCTCTTACTTACGCACCACCACCAGCTTCTGGTTCACAAACTCTTTGATCCCCAGATCCGACAGCTCGCGTCCGTAGCCGGAACGCTTCACGCCGCCGAACGGCAGCTCCGGCGCGGTATCGGTGAGCCAGTTGATGTACACCATCCCGGTCTCGATCCGCGACGCCATTTTCTTCGCGCGCTCGATGTCCTGGCTGAACACCGCCCCGCCCAGGCCGTAGTGGGAGTCGTTCGCCAGCGCGACCGCTTCGTCGTCGTTTTTCACCACGTACATCTGCGCAACCGGGCCGAAGAACTCTTCGAAGTACGCCGGGTTCTCACGCGATATATTCGTCAGGATCGTCGGTTCGAAGAAGCTCCCGTCGCGCTGCACCGGCTTGCCGCCATAGTGCAGCGTGGCACCGTTTTTCACCGCCTCGTTAACCTGTTTGGTCAGCGTTTCCAGCGCATCTTTGGAAGAGAGCGGCCCCAGCGTGGTGCTCTCGTCCAGCGGATCGCCAATCTTCACCTGCTTAAACGCCTCGGTAAATTTGCTGAGGAACGCGTCGGCAATTTTCTCGTGCAGGATAAAGCGCTTCGCCGCGGTACAAACCTGCCCTGCGTTGTTGAGCCGCGCATTCACGCCAATCTTAACCGCTTTATCCAGGTCCGCGTCGTCCAGCACCACGAAGACGTCGTTACCGCCCAGTTCGAGGGTCGATTTCTTAATGTGCTTCGCCGCCTGCGCGGCCACCACGCTGCCCGCCTTTTCGGAGCCGGTTAGCGCTGCGCCCTGCACGCGATCGTCTGCGATGATATTCGCCACCTGTTCGGACGAGATAAACAGGTTCGTCCACGCCCCTTCCGGCGCACCCGCCTCGCGCACCAGATGCGCAAAGGTCTCGGCGCAGTGCGGCACGATGCTGGCATGCTTGGCGATAACGGGGTTACCCGCCGCCAGGTTTGGTGCCAGGACGCGCATCAGCTGGTAGTACGGGAAGTTCCACGGCTCGACGGCCATCAGTACGCCGATAGGGTGATGCTCCACCCATGCTTCCCCAAGTTCAGAGTCGTACTTCACCGGGGCGAGGAACTGCTTCGCGTTGTCGGCGTAGTAGCGGGCGATCTGCGCGCAAAGCTTCACCTCGCCGCGGCTCTGTTCGATGAGCTTACCCATCTCCTGGCTAGCGATTTTGGCCAGATCCTCCACGCGCTCGTCGATCAGGTCGGCAAGCTTATGCAGCACCGGCAGGCGCTGGCTGATGTCGCCTTTCGCCCATTCCGAATGGTAAAGCGCATCGGCCGCCTTGAGCGCCGCTTCGATATCCGCGTCGGTATGTGAGGGGTATTCTTTGATGAGCTGGTTAGTGGCAGGATTTACTGTCTGATAAGCCATATCGAATCTCCATGTTTTACCGCTTAGGGTATTAAGGGTAGTCAACATGACTGGCTGTGGACGTAAAGTTGGGTATATCCGGAAGGTTCTGAGTTAAGCAGTGCCGGACGGTTCGCTGACGTGGTATAAAAAACGTCCAGAAGGAGTTTCCATGACCGATACCCGATACGTTCGCCAGACTTTTCACCGCGCCAGGGGCCTTGAGCTGCGCAGCACCTGGCAAAGCACGCAGGCGTACAAACGCCACTGTCACCCTCAACTCTCCATCGGCGCGATTGTTGAGGGCCAGACCTGCTGCGTGTGTCATGACCAAGAGTACATTCTTCATCCCGGGGACCTCATTGCGATCCCGGCTTATGTGCCGCACAGCTGCAACCCCGTCGACGGGCAGCCGCGCAGCTACCATATGCTCTATATCGACACCGATCTTCCTCTGGCGCTACAGGTGATTCGTAACCCTGCCCTGTTTGCCCGTTACCTGGACGTCGTTAAGACAATGTCTCCAGCGTCCGTGGAGGCGCTGCTTTCTGCCCTTCCCCGCTGCGCGGATAACGCAGACGCGCTTCGGCCCACCAGCCAGCAGGTGCGGCAGGCGTTTCTTGCCGACCTGGCCGCACCGCCTTCGCTTGACGAACTTGCCCAACACTTCTCGCTGCGCAAGGAGACGCTGATCCGTACCTTCCGGCAGGACACCGGCCTGACGCCGGGCAGCTTCCTCAACATCTCCCGCGTGGAGTTCGCCAAAGCGCGGCTACGTGCCGGGGACGACATCGCCGACGTCAGCTACCAGAGCGGCTTTGCCGACCAGAGCCATTTTCATAAGACCTTCGTCAGCTATACCGCCGCCACGCCGCGCCAGTACGCCACGGGCCGATCAATATCAGACAATAAATAGGTTCTGCAGCGCCGTAGCCTGTCCTCAGATGGTTAACTGAGGTCGCTATGGAACTGTTCTTCCCTTCCGCTTTTCTCGCTCTGGCGCTGGCGCATTTTGTTGCGCTGTTGAGCCCGGGTCCGGATTTTTTCCTGCTTGTGGGCTACGCGGCGCGCTATCGGCTGCGCGGCAGCGCCGGGCTGTGCGTCGGCATCGCCGCGGGTAACGCGCTCTATATTGTTCTGGTGATTATCGGCTGGAACGCGCTGCGCCAGTTTACGTGGCTGTTTACGCTTATCGAGGTATGTGGGGCGCTGTACCTGCTGTGGATCGGCTCGCATCTGGTGCGCAGCCAACCGCAGGCGCTGACGCTTGCAGAAACCCGACAGCGGTGCCCTTCTCTGATGAAGCAGATCCTGCTGGGGCTGGGATCGGCGCTGTTAAATCCAAAAAATGCGCTGTTCTACCTGGCGCTGATGACGGCGTTACTCGGGCCGGACGTCACGCTGCTTCAGCAGGCGACCTGCGGCGTCTGGATGGTGATGGTGGTGCTGGCGTGGGATCTGGCGCTGGTGTCGATGATGGGGCTATCGGCGGTGCAACAGAAGCTCAGCCGTTCGCTGTGGTGGATTGAGCGCACGGCGGGCGGGGTGCTGATGGGGTTTGGCGGGTGGGTGCTGTGGCGATTTTTGCACTTTTCCCCCGCTTCCCTCTATCCTTAACCCATGGAAAAAATCGCTGAACTCAAACGCGCCAAGCTGCTGGCGCTGTCGCTGCTGCTGATTGCCGCCGCGGCCTTTGTCACCACCCTCTTCCTGCCGCAGACCTTCTGGGTGCGCGGCGTCAAAGCCATTGCCGAGGCGGCGATGGTCGGCGCGCTGGCGGACTGGTTTGCCGTCGTCGCGCTGTTCCGCCGGGTTCCCATTCCGTTTATTTCGCGCCATACGGCGATTATCCCGCGCAATAAGGACCGAATCGGCGACAATCTCGGCCAGTTCGTGCAGGAGAAGTTTCTTGATACTCAGTCACTTGTGGCGCTTATCCGCCGTTATGAGCCAGCGCAGATGATTGGCGCCTGGTTCAGCAAGCCCGGCAACGCCCAGCGCGTCGGGCTGCATCTGATGCAGGTGATGAGCGGTTTTCTCGAGCTGACCGATGACGGACGTATTCAGCGCCTGCTCAAACGCGCGGTGCATAAAGCTATCGACAAGGTCGATTTCACCGAAACCAGCGCCGTCATGCTGGAGAGCATGACCAAAAATAACCGCCATCAGGTACTGCTGGACGCCATCATCAACCGGCTGATTACCCTGATTCAGCGGGAAAGCACGCGGGAGTTTATTGCCGATCAGATTGTCCACTGGCTCAAAACCGAGCATCCGCGCAAGGCGATGGTGCTCCCCACGGAGTGGCTGGGCGATCAAAGCGCGGAGATGGTGTCGAACGCGGTGAACACGCTGCTGGACGATATCAGCCACGACCGCACGCACCAGATCCGTCAGGCGTTCGACCGCGCCACGCTGAAGCTTATCGACAACCTGAAAAACGATCCGGAAATGGCGGCGAAAGCCGACAACATCAAGCACTACCTGAAGAACGATGAGGCGTTTAACCGCTATCTGGGCGAGATGTGGGCTGACCTGCGCCAGTGGCTGAAGGCGGATATGCAGAGCGAGGATTCGCGCGTGAAGCAGCGCATCGCCAACGCCGGACTGTGGTTTGGCGAAACGCTAACAAACGACGCCAGCCTGCGCGCGTCGCTGAACGAGCATCTGGAGCAGGCCGCGCACCGCGTCGCGCCGGATTTCGCCGCGTTCCTGACCCGCCACATCAGCGACACGGTCAAAAGCTGGGACGCCAAAGACATGTCCCGCCAGATTGAGCTGAACATCGGCAAAGACCTGCAGTTCATCCGCGTCAACGGCACGCTGGTGGGCGGGACGATAGGCCTAATCCTGTTCTTACTCTCGCAAGTCCCAACG
Organism: Enterobacter cloacae complex sp. P2B; assembly: GCF_014895985.1. Lineage (NCBI taxonomy): Bacteria > Pseudomonadati > Pseudomonadota > Gammaproteobacteria > Enterobacterales > Enterobacteriaceae > Enterobacter > Enterobacter cloacae complex sp. P2B. Next base: position 45,736 of record NZ_JADBQQ010000008.1, read on the forward strand.
CTTATCCATTCAGCGTCCTGAGGATCAGCGCCTTCATGCTGGTAATAGCTGCATTGGGGGAGGCGCTCCCCTGATGCAGGGCGATACCCAGCTCTCCTGCATCTGGCAGCAGGTGGCTGTCGATCCGTAACGTCTCGGGCAGACCAATACGCGTGCGGAGCGTAATACCCAGCCCCGCACTAACTCCCGCCCATAGCCCGCTCAGGCTATAGCTGGTATAAGCGATACGCCAGGGAATACCTGCGGCATCCAGTGCCGCGATGGCCCGGCTTCGCAGGAGGCAGGGCGCGTCAAACATCACCAGCGGCAGCGGCTCACCTCGTTGCAGAAGGACCTCAATGTCCTCGCGGGACCGGCAAATCCATGCCAGCGGTTCGCTTCGCACGTAGTCGCCTTCTCGACCTTCCTGCCAGACCAGCGCCAGATCGAGTTCATTCGCCGCCACGCCGCGCAGCAGCGGCGGGTTGCGATCGACACGTGCCGTCATGCGAAGCTCAGGGTGTTGTCTGTGAAAATCGCCGAGGACCTTCGGCATCACGGACTCGCCAAAGTCCTCCTGCATACCCAGCCGCACCTCGCCCTGAAGCAACTCACCTCTGATAGCCCGGAGCGCTTCATCATTTAATACCAGCATGCGTCGGGCGTAGCTCAGCAGAATTTCACCCTCTCGGGTCAGTGCCAGCGTACGCCCCTGCTTAACGGTCAGAGCCACGCCACACTGCTGCTCCAGCTTTTTTAACTGGGCACTGACCGCAGAGGTGGACCGACACAGTCTGTCCGCCGCCTCGGCAAAACTGGCGGACTGGATCCCCTCCACAAAGCTGCGCAGCGCGTCCAGGTCTAATGCTGAAAAGCGTTTATCCATATCATCCTCATTTTCAGGACATTCAGTCCTGAACATTGCGATTTTATTTATGGTGGCAGCCTGCGAGAGTGATTTCCAGACGACAGGAGGAATAAAAATGAGCACAACACTGAATCGCGACACGCTTGCGCAGGTTTCCCCTAAGCTGGCGGAACTGAGCCAGCAGGTACTTTTTGGCGATATCTGGCAGCGTCCGCAGTTAGCCCCGCGGGATCGCAGTCTGATCACGCTTGCCGCGCTGGCAGCCCTGGGGCGCACCGCGCAGCTTCCCTGGCATATCGGCTTCGCCCGGCAAAACGGCGTGACGGACGACGAAATAGCCGAAGCGTTTACCCATCTGGCGTTTTACGCAGGCTGGCCGGCCGCCGTCAGCGCGCTGAGCAGCCTTGCAGAGGAGAAACAATAATGCCGTTTGTTCGTATCATGACGGGTGACCGCTATAACGAGATGCAGCAAAAGCAGATCTCGGACATTCTGCACCAGGCGCTGACGGAAACCTTCGCCGTTCCCGCACAGGACAGGTTCCATTTTTTTGAATGCTTCGCGGCCGGGGATCGATACATTGATCGGCACTATCTCAGCACGGGCAGAACGGAGGGGGCGATACTGTTTAATATCGTTGCTGGTAAGCCGAGGAGCATTGAACAGAAATCTGCCCTCTACCGCCAGCTGGCTGCGCAACTGAATGAGAAGATGGGCATTGAAGGTGGAGACGTGATGGTCGTTATCCAGTTTACGGCCGCTGAGGACTGGAGCTTCAGCGGCGGCAAACGCTATCAGCCCTGAATGACGTAGCGCGTGGTGGCGAAACGGTTCAGGATCAAATGCACCAGAAAGACCATCGTCAGCGTCGCCACCAGCGAAAAGGTCACGGAGGTGATGCGATAGAGATCGCTGAACACCAGGTCGCTGTCCGGGTGCATGTTCTGCCCGAACATAATGCCGATGGTCGTGATGCTGGAAAACCCCACGCCCGCGCCCACTTTCTCCATCACGTGCAGCCGCGCGCCAAACGCCAGGCCGAGGCCAATCAGCGGCATCATCAGCAGCATATGGCTGCTGTGATCGTAGAGGATAAGCTGCACCACCAGAATGTAGAGGCAGCCCAGCACTACCCCGACCACGCGCCAGATGGAGCTCATCACCGCGCCGCGATAGTGCATAGGGAACAGGATCAGAATTCCTGCCATCAGCGCCGAGAGCGAATCGCTTAAGTCGCTAATCTGAAACACCACGAAAATCATCGTCGCGACGCTGCCGGAGAGCAGCGACTCGTGGCGCACGCGGGCGTCGTCTTTCTCAATAAGCGGCGGCGGCTTGCGGGGCTCCACGTCCGGCAGCAGGTAGTTCATCAGCGCGCTCAGGCACACCGCCATCACGCTCGCTTCAATGTTGGAAAACAGCAGCGTGTGCCAGTTGGTGGTGGGGTAGCTCATAAAGTTGAGCATTACGCTCTGGCACACAACGCCCATCGAGCCGAACAGGAACAGCGGCCCTTTGCTCATAAAACGAAAACGCATCACGTAAAGAGCAAATACCACCAGCGTCATGATGACCGGCCATTGGGAAAGATAGCCGATGATAATCACCATTTCGACGCAGTTCAGCGATGCGCTGAAGATAAACTGCTTCGCCACGTGGCGGTTAAACACCGGCACCAGCGACAGCAGCATGATCGGATAGACCACGAAAAACACGCCGTAGCTGGTGTTGTAGAAGCTCGATATGCTCAGGGCAATCATCCCGGCAAAAACGATGCGCAGGGTCTGGCGAAAGTCGTTTGCCGTGTAGACGATGTTGCCGTGCGGGGTAAAGACCCGCGCCAGCGTATTAATAGACATAGTGAAGCAGGCTCACCAGGTGGATCTGCATTCCGGAGAAGAAGCGCGCAAACGGCCCTTCGCTGTTGTAGAGCTGCACGGTCGCCCGCGCGCCGGTTGGCAGCGGCTTCGGCAGCGGCTCGTCCAGCGTGACGTGAATGCGCATGCGCTGGGCGTCTCGTACCCAGCGGTTAGAGGTCTCCGGCTGGGAGAGCTGGCCGTTAACCGCCTCCTGGCCTGCGAGGATCCCCGCGTCGCTGCTGGCCACGTGGGCGCGGAACACCTGCCCCGGGAAGGCGTCAAACACTACGGCGGCATCGGTGCCCTGACGGGTATGGCGCAGGCTCTTCTCGCGGAAATCGGCCACGATATCGGTCTGGTTGTTTACCAGCGCCAGCGCGGCGGAGCCGGATGAGGCGTAAAAACCGGGGCTTAACTGCAGGTTACTGACCGTGCCGTCCGCCAGGGCGTAGACCTTTGTCCAGCCGAGGTTCAGCTCTGCTTCATCCAGCGCGTTGCGGTATTTTTGCAGCGTCACGTTGCGGTGTTCTTCGCGCTCGCCGCGCTGGATGCGCAGGTTCCGGATGTTGGCCTGAATCGTGCTGACGGACTGCTCACTGCTCTGCCAGGCGGTGCGGACCTTATCCAGATCCGCCTGCGAGACGTTCTGTAACGTGCTCAGCTTCTGATAGCGTTCGAAGGTCACCTTGTCGTTACGCGCGGTCAGCACCGCGGTTTTCAGGCTGGCCTGCGCGGCGGCGATCTGCGCGTCCAGCTGTTCGTTAGAGAGACGCGCCTGCTCCAGCGCGATTTGCGCCGCTTCCACTTTATTGCGAAACGGCGTGTCGTCGAGCTCAAACAGCAGATCGCCTTTCTTCACCTGGCTGTTGTTGTGGACATGTACCGCCGCCACGTAGCCGGAGACGCGCGGAGAAACCGGCGTCACCACGCGCATGACGGTGGAGTCCGGCGTCAGCGGGATCCAGATATCCGCGACGACAAAATAGATAAACATCAGCAGGAAAGAGGCAATACTCACCCTTACCCAGCGGGCAAACTTTTGTTCAGGGGTCATTATTTTTCGGTCTTGTTGTCTTCTTCGCGGATTGTCCGCAAATTGCAGGCGATTTGATTTAACGTGGCGCTGAAAATCTCGATATGCTCCGGCGCGATGTGTTGCGATACGCGAGCCTGATAGGTCTCAATCACCTGAGTGAGCCTTTTTAATATGGCTTTTCCCTCAGGCGTCAGCGTCAGAAGCCGGATGCGCTTGTCATAAGGCGATGTGGTGCGCAGCAGGTAACCCTGTTTTTCCAGCTGTGTCAGGGTGCGCATCAGCGGCGGCAGTTCAATACCCTGCACCTCCGCCAGCTCACTCATTGAGACGTTATCCCCGAGCTGATGAAGCTGCATCATCACCGTCCAGCTCGACTGGGTTAAGCCGGTATCGAGAATGGCATCATCGATCACCGCACGCCACTGGCGCACGATCATTGCCATCCGCATGCCCATCGGCCTGCGGCAGAACAGTTCTTCTTCACTCATGGGGAAACCTCTCGTCACACGCGGCCAAGATAATAGTTATCAGGATAAGTATCAAGAAACGCGAGACGAAAGAGCAGGAATTGCGAAAACGATGTCTCCCTCTCCCCGTGGGAGAGGGTCGGGGTGAGGGCACCAGCCCGCAGTGGAGTTTAGCGGCTAAAATGCCTCCTGACGGCACTTTTTCCCAAAGCCGTCACCAACACCTCCCTGTACCCCGCCACCCGCTGGATCCACCCTTTGCTTTCCAGATGAATAAGCAGCGCCGCGCCAGCTTCGCCTCCGAGGTGAAACCGCCGCTCGCTCCAGTCCAGACAGGCGCAGCAGGCCTTACGGCGCGGATGAGCGCTTAACGACACGCCGAGTTTCAGAAACTGCTCCCGGCCATACAGCGTGAGCGCTGAACCGTCTGCCTCCAGCCAGCCTTCCGCCTGCATGAAATCGTAGATCTTTACCGCCACCGCGCCCGCCAGATGATCGTAGCAGGTCCGCGCCTCCCGCATGGCCTTCGGCGCGGTGGTTTCCGGCGGCGCAATGCGGCTCCAGGAGAGCCCCATCATCTGTTCGACCAGCTCCGCCACGTCGTGCCCCGCCAGACGATAGTAGCGGTGCCGCCCCTGAGACAGACAGGTAATCAACTTTCCCTCCACCAGCCGGGCGAGATGCCCGCTGGCGGTCGAGGGGGCGACGTCTGCCGCGGTGCTCAGTTCAGTGGCGGTCCACGCCCGCCCGTCCATCAGCGCGCACAGCATCTTCACGCGCGACGGATCGGCCATTGCCGCCGCCACCGCCGCAATGGCCAGCTCCAGCGCCGCGCCGTTATCAGTCGGTAAGCTTGTCTTTAACATGTGCTGCCCAGGGTTCGGTGATCTCTGCGGCCAGCTTATCATCATCCGTCAGCAGAATAAGGTGATTCGCATGGTCGCTGTACTGGGTAAGAACAGACACGCCGCGTGCCGCCAGCGCCGCCGCAATTTCACCCAGCTCGCCGGGACGCGACTGCCTGAGTTTTCTGATCACCGGCTTTCGCACCGCCTGCACGGTAAACCCGGCCTCCACTAGCACGCGGCGGGCTTTTTCCCCGTCCTCCACCAGGAAATGGGCATCGGTACCGAATACGCCGCCACCCTCAAGCCCTACGCCGTTGCGCCCCAACAGCTGTCCAAAGCGCGCCAGCTCGCCGGGCCCGTCGCGGAAAATCACGTGAACGTCATACATCCGCGCGCCCTCCCGTTTCGGAACTGTACTCCCGCACCAGCTGCGCCACGCGAATACGGTAGAAAGAGAAAATTGACTCCCGCCCTTCGGCCTGCGCCGCCTGATGGAAGACGTTCTGCTTCCAGCGGCGGACGGCCTCTTCATCCCGCCACCAGGAAAGGGAAAGTATTTTGCCGTCGGTCGTCAGGCTCTGGAACCGTTCGATATCGATAAAGCCGTCGATGTCGGCCAGCAAAGGCTTAAGCTCTGCGGCAAGTTGGAGGTAGCGCGCCTGATGGGCAGGCGCAGCTTTGGCTTCGAAAAGGACTGCGATCATGATGGTCTCTCCGCTGTGATGTTGAGGAGAGAATGCAGGATGGAAAAGCACAATGCTTCGGTAAAGAGCGAAGCTTTAGCCCAGAACCGACCTCGGCTCCATAAACGCGCGGATCCCCCACTCGCCCATCTCGCGCCCCACGCCGGAGTGCTTAAACCCGCCAAACGGCGCTTTCGGTTCATGGGCCAGAGTGTTCACCAGCACGCGACCGGAAACAATCTGCTGCGCCACGCGGCGCGCGCGGTCCGTACCGCCCAGCACCACCGCGCTCAGGCCGTAGTCCGTGTCGTTGGCAATGGCAATCGCCTCCGCCTCGTCACGATAGGGAATTACGCACAGCACCGGGCCAAAAATCTCGTCGCGGGCAATCGTCATTTGGTTGTTCACGTCGGCAAACAGCGTCGGGCGCACAAACCAGCCGTCCTGCGTGCCTTCCGGCCGCCCCTCGCCGCCCGCCAGCAGGCGCGCCCCCTCTTCGACACCTTTGCGGATATAGCCCTGCACCCGCTTCCACTGCTTTGCGCTGACCATCGGGCCGACGTCCGTTGATTTATCGCGCGGGTCGCCGGAGTTCACCGCCGCCACGGCCTGCGCCAGCGCGGTTTCGATCTCCGCCTTACGCGAGTAAGGCACCAGAATGCGCGTTCCGGCCACGCACGCCTGCCCGCTGTTCATAAACCCGGCCTGAATGACAAGCGGGATCGCCTGCGCCAGATCCACGTCATCCAGCAGGATCGTCGGCGATTTCCCGCCTAACTCCAGCGTCACACGCTTAAAGCTTTCCGCCGCGTTGCGCAGGATCGCCTTGCCGGTATGCGTCGAACCGGTAAACGAGATTTTTGCCACGTCCGGATGGCGGCTGATTGTGTCACCGACCATCTCGCCGCGCCCGGTGACGATGTTAAACACGCCCGGCGGCAGAGCCGCATCGCGCAGCGCTTCGGTGACAATCTGCGTTTGCAGGGCGCTCATTTCGCTCGGCTTAATCACCGCCGTACAGCCCGCGGCCAGCGCTGCCGCCAGCTTGCCGCAGATAAATCCTGCGTCGCTGTTCCACGGCGTAATCAGCCCGGCCACGCCAAGCGGCGTCATCTGCACCGTGGCTGCGCCCGCGGGGGTGACGAATTCAAACGCCTCCAGCGCCTCAATCGCCTGAGCAATCACCTCCGCCGGATAGCTGGCCATCCACGCCGAGCGCGAGGCGGGCGCGCCGTACTCTTCGATGACAGCTTCCAGCAGATCGTCGTGACGAGCGGCCACGGCGGCGTGCATACGTTTTAGCGCGGCAATGCGCTCCTGCTTTGTCGTCTGCGACCACGCGGGGAACGCCGCTTTTGCCGCCGCAACGGCGCGCGCTGCGTCAACCTCATCCGCCAGGCGTACCTGCCCGATGACCTGCGCCGTCGCCGGGTTGTATAAATCAAACCGTTCGGTGCCGTGCGGGGTAACAAATTCGCCGTTAATAAAGATCTGTTCGATAGTGTGCATATAAACCTCCTCAGGCTGTGTGGGCACAGTCTGGCACGGCTTCTCCGTTGCGATAATCCACGCTATGCTGCAAGGGTTGTTTCGATTTTCAGGATAATCTATGCATCGTTCAGGTCTGACAGAGCTGGAAGTGGTTATGGCGGTGGTGCGGCGCGGCAGCTTTCGCGGCGCGGCGCAGGAGCTCGGCATGTCCGCCACGGCGGTCAGTAACGCCATCGCCGGGCTGGAGAGCCGCCTGGATACCCGCCTCTTTAACCGCACTACCCGCAGCGTGGCGCTCACCGACGCCGGACAGCGCTACGTGGCGCGCGTTGGACCGGCGCTGCAGGAGATCCGCCTCGCCAGCGAGGAGATCCACAGCGACACCGGGGAACCCGCCGGCACGCTGCGTCTGAACGTGCCGAACCATATCGGCACCCTGTTTCTGGACCAGCTGCTGATCGACTTTATGATCCGCTACCCGAAGATGCGCGTGGAAACCGTCAGCGAAGCGCGCATGATCGACATCGTCGCGGAAGGCTATGACGCGGGGATCCGCCTTGAGGAGTCCGTGCCGCAGGACATGATAGCCGTGCCGCTGACCGGGGAGATCCGCCAGCTGGTGACCGCCACGCCGGACTATTTTGCCCGTCACGGTACTCCGCTGACGCCGGACGATCTGCTTTCACATCAGGGGATCGGCATGCGCATGGCCCACGGCGGGATCTACCGCTGGGAGCTGGCGCGTCGGGGGGAAACGTACGCCCTTGCCATACCGCCGCGCTTTGCGACATCCGATCTTTTCGCCTCGATCCGCGCCGTAAAGGCGGGATTAGGGGTAGGATTTTTGCCGGAACTGTATATCCGGGAAGAGCTTGAGCGTGGAGAGCTGGTGAGCGTTTTAAACGACTGGGCGCAGCCCTTTGCCGGGCTGCGCCTGTATTACCCCGGCCATCGCCACGTTCCGCCGGGACTGCGGGCGCTGGTGGCGATGATCCGCGAGCGCGGGATTATTCCAGGTTAGCCTTATTCAGCCCGTAAGCCGCGTCCAGCGAGCCGGGCGCCATGCGGGAGGTGATCCCCAGACGGTTCCAGGCGTTGATCGCCACGATGGCGAAGTTCAGCTCTGAAATCTCCACGTCCGAGAAGTGCTCCGCCACGCTGCGGTACAGCGCGTCGCTCACCCCGTGAACGCCAATCTGGGTCAGCGCTTCGGTGAAGGCCAGCGCCGCTTTCTCGCGGGCGCTGAACAGCGGGGACTCGCGCCAGGCCGCCAGATGGTACAGGCGCAGCTCGCGTTCCCCGGCGATTTTGGCCTCTTTAGAGTGCATATCCAGGCAGAACGTACAGCCATTCAGCTGCGACACGCGAATGTCGATCAGGTGCTTCAGCGCCGGGTCGATGGAGGTTTTTGCCACCTCCATGCTCAGGGCAGACAGCGCGTTGGCGAGGGCAGGTGTAACTTTATGGTGGTTAACGCGAGTGCTCATTGTCTTTCCTCTTTTTGTGCGGCATGTGCCGTGCGATGAGGCAAATCTACGCCGTTCATGACATAGTAAAAAGATACAAAAAGCGTGAAATGAGGTAGGACATGAAGCCGGGCTATCACGACATTTATTCCCGCTATCGCGACAACATCACGCGCGGCGTGCTGAAGCCGGGCGATAAGGTGCCTGCCATCCGCGTGCTGGCGGAAGAGCTGAAGGTGGCGCGCAAAACCGTCGAAACGGCGTACGCCATTCTGACGGGTGAAGGGTATCTGGTGAGCCAGGGCGCGCGCGGCACGCGGGTCAACCCGGATTTACTGCTGCCGGATAACAATGCCCCTGCGGAACAGCCTACCGGCACGCTTCCGGCCTCGCTTATCAGCCAGCGCGAGCGGGCCGGATTTCTGCGCCCTGGCATCCCCGCCCTCGACAGCTTCCCGTATAAAAAATGGCTGCTGCTGGCGGGCCAGGCGACGCGCGCCATGCGTCAGGAGGAGATGCTCAACCCGCCCGTCCTGGGCTGGTATCCGCTGCGCCAGGCCATCGCCAGCTATCTCAATATCTCACGCGGCTTGTCCTGCACCGCCGAACAGGTGCTGATCACCAGCGGCTACAGCGGCAGCCTGCGGCTGATCCTCGACACCCTCGCCAGCCGCAGCGACAAGGTGGTGTTTGAAGATCCGGGCTACTTTATGGGCCAGCAGCTGCTGAAGCGGATCGTGCCGCGCCTGCACACGGTGCCGGTCGATCGCTGCGGCATTGATACGGACTACCTGCTTCGTCACCATCGTGACGCGCGTTTTGCCATCGTCACCCCCTCGCACCAGAGCCCGCTGGCGGTGACGCTCTCCCTGCCGCGCAAGCAGCAATTGCTCGACTGGGCCAACCAGAACGAGGCGTGGATCATCGAAGACGATTACGACGGGGAGTTTCACTACACCCGCAAGGTGCTGCCGTCGCTGAAAAGCCTCGACCAGCACGACCGGGTGATCTTTATGGGCACCTTCAGTAAAACCATCATGCCGTCGCTGCGCATGGGCTACGTGGTGATGCCCGCCAGCACCGTCGGAGCCTTTACCGACTGCGCGGATATCACCACCAGCGGCCAGCCGGTGCTGACGCAGAAGATCCTCACCGCGTTTCTCAACGAAGGGCATTTTTTCCGCCATCTCAAGAAGATGCGCGCGCTGTATCAGACCCGCCGCGACTGGATGATTGCCGCCCTGCGCGAGGTGTATGGCGATCTGTTTTTCACCGAGCAAAACGACGGCGGGATGCATATCGTGGCGTTTCTCGCCAAAGGGAGCTGCGACCGGGAAGTGGCTCGCTGCTGGCAGGAACAGCAGCTGCAGGTCAATGCGCTCTCGGAGTGGTATCGCGGGTCGGGCAAACGCTACGGGCTGGTGATGGGCTATAACAACGTGCGGTCGTTTCAGGAGGCGCTGGAGCTGCTGGAAAGGCCGAAGCGGCAGACGCTCGCGCTGTTGAGCTGAAAAACGCCGGGTGGCGGCTGCGCCTTACCCGGCCACGGTTTAAATATCATTGCGGGATAACCCAACGTCCTTGAGCTGCTCGTCGCTCATCTGGCTCAGGATGCGGCGGGTGCGGTTGATGCGGTACCAGTTACGCAGCGTTTTTGCGATCCAGACAAACACAATAAACGGACGTTTTGAACGATTCTCGTAGAATTCCATAATGCTCTCCTCACTGTGCCAGTGGGGTTATCATCCTGGAAATCGACCTGCGCAATACAGATGCAAAAACAACTTTTGTTTAACATACAGATCCGCTAAAACGGTATCTGCATGCCGGTTTTTGCGGCAATCTGTACTGGTTTAATAATCTGTATGGTGAAAATAAAGGATACAGCATGACACGCTATCAACACCTCGCCAACCTTCTGGCAGAACGCATTGAACAAGGGCTGTATCGCAGCGGCGAGCGTCTGCCGTCGGTGCGCGCCCTGAGCCAGGAGCACGGCGTGAGCATCAGCACCATACAGCAGGCCTACCAGATCCTCGAAAACCTTCAGCTGATCACCCCCCAGCCGCGCTCCGGCTATTTTGTCTCGAAACGCAAAGCCCAGCCGCCCGTCCCGGCGATGACGCGCCCGGTGCAGCGCCCGGTGGACGTCACCCAGTGGGATGAGGTGATGATGCTGCTGGACGCCCGCGCCGACAAAGAGATGATCTCCTTTGGCGGCGGTTCGCCGGACATTAACCAGCCGAGCCTGAAGCCCCTGTGGCGCGAGATGAGCCGCCTTGCGCAGCATAACCCAAGCGAGATGCTGAGCTATGACGTGCTCGACGGCCGCCTTGAGCTGCGCGAGCAGATCGCCCGCCTGATGCTGGACGGCGGCTCTACCGTCTCGGCAAGCGACATTGTGATCACCAACGGCTGCCACGGCGCGCTGTCGATCGCCCTGCTCTCGGTGTGCAAACCGGGGGACATCGTGGCGGTGGAGTCGCCATCTTTTCACGGCACCATGCAGATGCTGCGCGGGTTTGACATCAAGGCGATTGAAATTCCCACCGACTCTGAAACCGGGATCAGCATTGAGGCGTTAGAGCTGGCAATGGAGCAGTGGCCGATCAAGGCGGTGATCCTGGTGCCCAACTGCAATAACCCGCTCGGGTTTATCATGCCGGAAGCGCGGAAAAAACAGGTTTTAGCCCTCGCCCAGCGGCACGATATCGTGATTGTGGAGGATGATATCTACGGTGAGCTAGCGGCGGAGTACCCGCGCCCGCGCACCATTCACTCGATGGACATCGATGGCCGCGTGATCCTCTGCAGCTCGTTTACCAAAACCGTGGCGCCGGGCCTGCGCGTCGGCTGGATTGTGCCGGGGCGCTATTACGACCGGGTGATGCACATGAAATACGCCGCGGGCGGGTTTAACGTGCCGGGCACCCAGATGGCGGTGGCGGCGTTTATTCGCGACGGCCATTACCATCGCCACGTGCGCCGTATGCGCCAGATTTATCAGCAGAATATGGAAACCTACACCTGCTGGGTGCGGCAGTATTTTCCGGCGGAGATTTGCGTCACGCGCCCGCAGGGGAGCTTCCTGCTGTGGGTTGAGCTGCCAGAGAAGGTGGATATGGTGTGCGTCAGCAAGCAGCTGTGCCGCCTGAAGATCCAGGCGGCGGCCGGGTCGCTGTTTTCCGCCTCCGGGAAGTACCGCAACTGCCTGCGGATCAACGTGGCGCTGCCGCCGACGGATAAGCATCGCGAGGCGTTGAAGAAGATGGGCGAGGCGATTGTGATTGCGATGGAGGAGTAGTACGTTTTTAGCGCCGGTGGCGCTACGGAATAAAGTGGCCGGGTAAGGCGAAGCCGCCACCCGGCAAAATCAACGACTCAGAACTTCCACGAAACGCTGCCCACAATGCTGCGTTCTGCGCCGAAGTAGCAGTAAGAGAGCGAGTTACACGCCGCGACGTAGCTTTTGTCCGTCAGGTTATTGACGTTCAGCTGTGCGCTCACGCCCGTGAGCCCCACTTTTGACAGGTCATATCCCACGACCATGTCCACCAGCGTGTACGACGGAAGCGTATGGGTGTTCTGGCGATCGCTGACGATCCCGTTGACATAGCGCACCCCGGAGCCGACGGTCAGGCCGTCCAGCGGGCCGGTTTTGACGTCGTAGCTCAGCCAGGCGCTGGCCATGTTACGCGGGGCATAGACGGCGCGCTTGCCCTCCTCTTCCGGGCTGCTCTTCTTATAGCGAATATCCGTGTAGGTGTACGCCGCCTGCATGCGCAGGCTGTCGGTCAGCTGACCAATCGCCTCCAGCTCAACGCCTTCGGATTCGATTTCACCGATGGAACGGTACGGATCGGTCGGCTCCTCTTTGGTGGCAATGTTCTTCTGGTTGATGCGGAACACCGAGGCGCTGAACTGGCTGTTCATCCCTTCTGGCTCATACTTCACGCCCGCTTCCCACTGCTTGCCCTTCATCGGATCCAGGATATTGCCCTGCTCGTCGGCAAAGCTGGTCGGCGTAAAGGCGGTGGAGTAGCTGACGTACGGCGCAACGCCGTTATCAAACAGATACAGCAGCGCCGCGCGGCTGCTGAAGTTGTTTTTATCCAGATCGCTGCGGGTGTGGTTGAAGTTGTCGACGTTCGACACGCTCACCTGGTCGTAACGCCCGCCAAGCGTCAGGCGCCAGCGGTCAACGGACATCTGATCCTGTAGGTAGTAACCGGTCTGGCGAAGCTTATGCTTTTCCCTGCTGTACTGGGTGATGTAGTCCGGCTTCGCACCGTAAACCGGGTGGAAGGCGTCAATCGGCGGGAAGCCGCCATAGTAGCCGGTCACGTTGTTGGTGCGGTCCTGGTAGTCCATGCCGATCAGCACGCGGTGGTTCACCGCCCCGGTGTCGAAGCTGCCGTCGACCTGGTTATCCAGGGTGATGGCGTTCATCTTCTCGTCAGAGCCGGAATAGCCGCGGTTCAGCTCGGTGTCATTCAGCCAGCCTGCGGCATACACCTGGTTCAGCTCCACTTTGGTGTGCAGGTAGCGCAGCTTCTGGCGCACGGACCAGCCGCTGTCAAACAGGTGCTCAAGGTTATAGCCGACCATGTTTTCCCGACGATCGTACTTGTCGTAATCGTCTTCACCTTCAAAGAACGTGTTGGAGATTTTCTTCCCGCTGTGCGGCACAACCGTGCCCTCATACGGCAGGCCGGAGTGGCTGCCGCCTTCCGGATCGCGGTGCAGGTAGGCCATCAGATCCAGACGGGTGTTATCGGTGATACGCCAGGTCAGGCTCGGCATCAGCGCGTAACGCTCTTCCTTCAGCGGATCGAACTGGGAATCGGCATAGCGGGTCATCCCGCTGAGGCGCACCGCCACGCGGTCATTATCATCAACCGGGCCGGTGACGTCGAACATCGCCCCACGCTGGCTATTGTTCCCGGCGAAGAGCTTGATCTCCCCGCCCGGATCGAACGACGGCTTACGGGAGGTAAGCGCCACAATCCCGCCCGGCGATGAACGGCCATAGAGCACGGAGGCCGGACCGCGCACGACTTCGATACTGTCCAGGAACCACGGATCAACCACCAGCGAGCTGTGGGAGTTGGTGTCGCCCATCATCTTCAGGCCGTCCAGGTAGACGTTGTCGAGGCTGCCGTCAGAGAAGCCGCGCAGCACCATGTAGTCAAAGCGGTTAGACGCCCCAATCTGGTTGCTGTAGACCCCCGGCGTGTAGCTCACGGCCTGACGCACGCTGGTTGCGCCCTGCTCTTCGAACTGCTCGCGCGTGACGATAGAGACCGACTGCGGAGTTTCAATATCCGGCGTTTCAAGCTTGGTGGCCGCAGACTGCATCTGCGAGGTCACCACCACGGTGTCAGTTTTTTGCGCATCCTGCGCCAGTAAAGGAAAAGCGACGCTACCGGTAACCCATCCCACCAGCAGTGCCAGACGCGATTTAGCAAACATAACCCTCTCCAGAGATATTTCTTATTGTTAATAAGAATTATTACCTTTTTGAGAGTGCAAACGGCTATGCGCGCCGCCAGGTTACGTATGCGCGATGCTAAACCGCACGGGATACGTTCGCGCGATGGGCGAAATTACGTTAGCGGAGTTTGCGCACGTCGCCCGGTGAAATCCCGTAATGACGACGAAACGCGGTGGCGAAGTTAGTGGCATGCTGATACCCGCACATCCAGGCCGCCTGCTGCACGCTGTGGCCTTCCAGCAGATAGCGGCGCGCCAGCGCAAGGCGACAGTCGCGAAGATAATCGAAGAGGGTGCAGCCGTAGCGCTGACGGAACTTGCTGCGCAGGCTGCTTGGGCTCATTGCAGCCAGGGCTGCCAGCTGCGCGAGTGTATGATCCCGTTCAGGAGACTGTTCCAGTATGCTCCGTACGCGTTCCAGGCGCGCATGCTCAGGGCGGCTCGGGCAGGGCTGCTGGCGCTGGTTCAGGCCGTGGCCGAGCAGCTGGTACATCAGCCCCTCCAGCAATAGCTTACGCGCGAGCACGCTTCCCCTCTGCTGCTGCGCATGCTGAATGCCTGACATAACAAACTCGGGAACGTGCCAGACAAACGTGGGTGTATTCAGGTTTTGCCATTCCAGCAGCAGCGACTCAAGCAGGGCTTCACGCCCGGCTTCATGCGGGTACACGCCAAACGAGAGCGTTTTCAGCGAGCTGTCGGCGTCGTGACGCGCGCTCATCACCTGTTCCTCACTCAGACGGGCGCTGAACGCCATGCCGGGACGAACGTGATAGTCGATGCCATTGAGCGCGATCGTAACGCACCCTTCCAGGACTACCAGCATATAGAGCGGGCTGCTGTGGCGAGATGTGGTTTCGTAGGGTTGTAATACATGCACATCGGAGTGAGTCAGCGAAATGCCGGACGAGAGCGTCATCTCTTCCACATTCCCCTGCAACACCGGGCTGCCGCTGATCTGCTCCCCTTTTAACAGCGGGAAACGGTAGTCGATGCCGTAGCGCTCGCCGAATACCTGAAAATCCTCAACAAAAAATATGCGTTTCGCTGATCTATTTTCACTCTGGAGCATAATTCGGGGCCTGCATCGGGAAAAGGACAGGAAAAACAGTACCATCCCTTTGCCATATCAGCAATCACCGGGCGCAGACACTATTACGCTCCGGACTAAGCCGGAGCGAAGATATATATTCCTTTACGAGAAATATATTTATGCTTCCTGCCACTCAGCAAAAACCTCTTTATGGTTTTTGGTCAGGATAACTTTATTATCTTCGACCTTATCGACCCAGCCGAGAGGAATAAAGTGGTGCTTGCCGCCTGATTCAGGGTCACTCTTAGCAAGCTTGATACGCTCGCCGTCTAAATGGTCCACAACCCCGACGTGCGTTCCGCAGCTGGCGACAACCTGAGTGTGATCCTTAATTGCGCTTTTATCTACCATAATCATTCTCCTGTTTCGGTTATTTGCCTGTTGCACGAAAAATAACTGTAGCGCATAAATTCAGGCTTAAAAGGCTTATTAGCATTTTGAAACATCATTGACAGAATGGAATATGATGTCTATTTAAAGCCGAAATGAAAAAAAAATAAGAATGAGATGAATTATTTCCGACTGATTATTTCCCGATCATAATTAAATTATCGCAACCAACGAGGAGGTATTTATGACGATTCGCAACAATAATCGGGCAGAAATTTCGCTGGCTCTTGGTGAAGCGGTCCTGGACATCGTGCAAAAAGGCCATGAGGTATCGCGAGAGAATCTCGCCCAGGCGATGAAAATCAAAGCGGAGAAAGAACGCGACGACGAGCGGCTTTTGAACTACTGGAAGGCGTGTAATATGCTGGTTTGAACGTAGCGGCGTTTAGGCTGACTAAACGCCGCCCCCTGTTACTCGTCGAAGTACCAGTAGCCCTGGTTAATCAGCTCGGTGAGTTCGTCAACAAACGCCGGGTTTTTCAGCGCATCGCCCAGCTCGGCCTGGCCGAGCTCGGTGTAGCGGCACAGCGCATCCGCGCCCTTCGCGTCTACCGTCTCCAGCTGTTCACTGTTGATGAAGAAGCTGCCGTTAACGTTCAGCACGCGCAGGCCGCTCAGGCGCGACAGCGTTTCGCCGCCCTGCAGCGCGTCCAGCACCTCGTCTGCCGAATACGGCGGCTCGGCGGCGGCGATATCCAGCTCGTGGCGCGGCGTGGAGACGAAGCTGCCAAACCATTTCGTGAAATCGTCCGGCTTGCTAATCATGTCGATCATCATCTGACGGATACGATCGAGCTCGTACTGCTCCACGCGGCCCGGGTGCTCGCGGCAGGTCAGATCCGGATCGCTGTAGTGCTCGCCGCCCAGATCGTTTTCCAGCGCGTAGTCGGCAAAGCTGCTGATCAGATCGCGGCCGTTCGGCCCGCGGAAGCCGACGGAGTAGTTCAGCGCGGTTTCATGGGTGAAGCCGTCATGCGGGAATCCAGGCGGAATATAGAGGATATCGCCCGGCTCAAGATCTTCGTCGATGATCGGCTCAAACGGATCCACGTGCAGCAGCGCCGGATGCGGGCAGAACTGACGCATCGGCAGCTTGTCGCCCACGCGCCAGCGGCGGCTGCCCATCCCCTGAATGATAAACACGTCGTACTGATCGATATGCGGACCCACGCCGCCGCCCGGCACGGAGAAGGAGATCATCAGATCGTCCAGACGCCAGTCCGGCAGGACGCGGAACGGACGCACCAGCTCTGCGGCGGGCATATGCCAGTGGTTCACCGCCTGCGCCAGCAGCGACCAGCCGGTTTCGCCCAGACCGTCAAAGTGCTCAAACGGACCATTGCTGGCCTGCCATTTGCCGTTAGCGTGGCTCACCAGACGGCTATCGACTTCCGGCTCCATCGCCAGGCCTGCCAGCTCGTCCGGGGTAATCGGGTCGACAAATTTCGGGAAGGCATTTTTCAGCACTACGGGTTGTTTTTGCCAGTATTTCTCAAGAAATTCCGGCCAGTTCAGGTTCAATTGATACGCCATGGGTAGCACCAGTGAGAGGGGAAACAGGCGCGATTATAGGCAAGAAGGCAGAGGGGGAACTTGTCATGGGTCAAACGAGCGCGCGTAGGTCGGGTAAGGCGAAGCCGCTACCCGACATGTACACGGCGGTAAAACTTAATCCAGGTTCAGCTCGTCGTAATGGGTAATCAGTTTGCCCACGATGCCGTAGTCCAGCGCTTCTGCCGGAGACATCCAGTAGTTGCGGTCGGTGTCTTTTTTCACTTTTTCCAGCGGCTGGCCGGTGGCATCAGCGATCAGCTTGTTGACGCGATCCAGCATGCGGATGATCTCGCGCGCTTCGATCTCAATATCCGTCGCCTGACCGCGCACGCCGCCCAGCGGCTGGTGGATCATAAAGCGGGTATTCGGCAGCGAGTAGCGGTGCTCTTTTTTCGCTGCCAGGAAGATGGTGATCCCGGCGCTCGCCACCCAGCCGGTGCCGATGACGTGCACTTCCGGGCGGATGAACTTGATGAAGTCGTGAATGGTGTCACCCGCTTCCACGTGGCCGCCCTGGCTGTTGATGTACAGCTTGATCGGATCGTTGCTGACGCTTTGCAGCAGGATCATCTGGGTAATGACCTTCTGCGCCAGCTCCTGGTTGATCTCGCCGGAGATGACAATCGAACGAGACTCCAGCAGTTTTTGCTGCAGAGCGCCCGCGCCGCTTGACCCTTCCGCTTTGTCCTTGTCGCTTTCTTTCAGTGTGTAGTGCATTGTTGTTTCCTCAGCTTGTCGCGCTCAAAACCAGAGTGTAGCCTGTTTTATCGGTGAAAGTCCTCACAGACAAATAACGAGGGATCTTATGAATATTGCACATGTCGCACTCTGGACCCGCAGTCTTGAGGCCCAGGTTCAGTTCTGGGAAACGGTGTTTAATGGCCGCAGTAACGAACGATACGTCAGCAAAAACCGTCCGGGGTTTGAATCCCATTTTATTACCCTGGATGGCGGGCCGACCCTCGAGCTGATGACGCTGCCGGACCTGCCCGACGCCCCGTCGCACCCGGAGTTTATCGGCTGGGCGCATATCGCCATTAACGTCGGCAGCAAGGCAAAGGTGGACAGCATGGCCGAGCGGGCGCAGGCAAACGGCACGCTGCTCAGCGCCCCGCGCATGACCGGGGACGGCTTTTATGAAGCGGTAATCGCGGACCCGGACGGCAACCGCATTGAGCTTGTCGGTGCATAAAAACAGCGTTTCATTCCTTCACCGCCCCCGCCCCGGCTCGCTATACTTCATATGGTTATCATATTGTTAAATGATAATGATATTTAATGTGTTAAGATGAAAGTCAGCATAAACAGTCTCTTACGCCACCGTTGAGACTGTTTGCATCCTCGACATTTAAATCAGCACCGGGGCGGTGAATGGAACACATTGTGTATGTGGTTGATGACGATGACGCGGTCAGGCAGTCCGTAATCGGGCTGCTGGAATCGGCAGACTTAAATGCCATCGGCTTTTCATCAGCAGAAACGTTTCTTCAACACCGGTTTGAGGATCTGCCGTCGTGCGTGATCCTCGACATGCAGATGCCCGCCATCTCTGGCTTCGAGGTGGCGGACGCGCTCAAAGACAGCGGGCGCGAGATCCCGATTATTTTTCTCACCGGCCACGGCACTATCCCGATGTCGGTGCGCGCCATCAAAGGCGGCGCGTACGAATTTCTCACCAAGCCCGTTGAATCCGCCGCGCTTATCGACGCCATTGCGTCCGCGCTGCAGCTGGCGGAAAACAACGCCGTGCGCAATAAAGAGCACTACGCCCTGAAGCAGCGCCATTTGTCCCTCACGCCGCGCGAGCACGAGGTGCTTGAGCTTGCCATCACCGGCAAGCTCAACAAGCAGATTGCCGCCGAGCTGGGCGTCAGCGAGATCACGGTGAAGGTGCACCGCCGCCGCGTGATGGAGAAAATGCAGGTGCGCTCCGTGGCCGAGCTGGTCAGGGCCGTTGAGCGCCTGACCAAAAGCCAGCCTGCGGAGTAACGTTTACCCTTCCTGCGCGGCCAGCGGCAGCGCGAAGGTAAACACCGTGCCGTGCGGCTCCCGGCGGCGCGCGCTCAGCTTTCCGCAGTGGCGCTCGATGATACTGGCGCTGATGGTCAGCCCCATCCCCATCCCCTGCGGCTTGGTGGAGTAGAACGAGTCAAAAATCTGCTCCAGCCGTTCGGGCTCAATGCCGCTCCCGGTATCGGCGATCTCAACGATCACTTTCCCTTCCGCGTTGGCGGTGCTGAGGATGATGGTGGTGGCGCGATCCCTCACCTCGGCCATCGCTTCTACCGCATTCATCACCAGATTCAGCAGCACCTGCTGGATCTGCACGCTGTCCCCGGTGATAAAGCTGTCGCTGGCGTTCAACAGATAATCAACGCTAATGTGTCTCTGCTCCAGCTCGCTGCGCGAAAGCGTGATGATATGGTGGATCAGGTAGTGCATATCGATGCGCGAGAAGGTGGGATCCTGCTTGCGCGTCAGGGACTGGATGCTGCGAATGATCTCCCCCGCACGCGCGCCTTCCGCGGCGATCTCCTCCAGCCCTTCGCGCACTTTATCCAGGCGGGCGGGCTCGCGGCTGAGCCAGCGCAGGCTCGCCCCGGCATTCGAGACGATGGACATCAGCGGCTGGTTGATCTCGTGGGCGATTGAGGAGGTCAGCTGCCCGACGGTGGTGGCGCGGGAAACGCGCGCCAGATCCGCCTGCGCCACCCGCATGGCATCCTCCGCGGCGCGCTGGCTGGTGATATCCGTAATGATGCCGTAGTACTCGTTCACCTCGCTGCCCACCCCCACCGGATCGCCAATTCCGAGGATGTAGCGCGTTGAGCCGTCGGTGCGCTTAATACGAAACTCCGCACGCATGGAGAGCCCGTCGCGCACGCTCTGGGTGACGATGGCGCTGATGCGGGCGTAATCGTCCTCGTGGACGAAGGTTAAAAACTCCGCCATGGAGATCATCTTTTGCTGGTCGGGCAGGCCGAGAATGCGGGCGTACTCTTCCGAGACAAACATCAGATCCTGCTCCAGCTCCCAGCGCCAGCTGCCGGTGTGGCTGATCTGCTCGCCCAGCATCAGCGAGGTCTGGCTGGCGCGCAGCTCTTTTTCCACCCGGCGGCGCTGAATGTTCTCCGCCAGCAGCTCGGCGTAGAGCCGCGCCGTTTCCAGGGATACCGCTGCCTGCGCGCCCAGCAGGCTGACCACGCGCGATTGCTCGGCGGTGAAGACCTCCGGCATCAGGCGGTTTTCCAGGTAGAGCACGCCCACCAGCCGCGCCTGTTTGAACATCGGGACGCACATCACCGCCGCCCCCGAGGTCACCAGATAAGGGTCCTGGCTGAAGGGATGAAACTCCTCCGGCTTGCCGGTGCGGATCTCCTGCCCGGTGCGGATCACCGCAGCCAGCACCGACAGCGGCATGTCGGTCGCCATCGGCACGTCTTTCAGGATCCGCACCCGCACGCCGTCGGTGCTGGTCCAGGCGCTGGCCTCGATCTCCGGGATCAGGTTATCGCTCACGCGAAGCAGCAGGCCGCGCTGCGCCCCGGCGCGTTCGAGCAGGATGGTCATCAGGTTTTCAATCAGGCGCTCAAGATTGATCTCTTCCGACAGCGCGCGGGAAGCCTTGATCACGCTCTGCAGATCGCGGATCGTCTCGTTCTGGGCAAACGCCACCGTGTCGTAGGCGCTGGCCTGCCCGGAGGCCAGCAGGTGCGGGAAATCCTGCTCCAGCTGGCGCACCTTGGCCTGCGCGCCCGCGCGGCCCCAGGCGGCAATCGAGCCGCGGAAGTGCGCGTCTGATGCGGTCGGGTAGCCGCAGGCCAGCGCAAAGCGGCCCGCCAGCTCGTGGGCCAGGGCGTTAATCGGGTTAAAGCCACCCTCGCGGGAGAGCCGGACCGCCTTCTCATACTGCTCAAGCGCAATGCTGTTCATCCCGTCCAGACGGACAATTTCGGCGTAGATCAGCGCCTCTTTATCCGCGAACGTGCCGGGATTAATGCGCGCCCAGAGGGCGATTTTGTCGTAGTGTGCGTGAATGCTGCGGCGGTGATTCGCCGAAAACGTCTCCGGCGTCAGCTGACGTGAGAGCGCCAGCGCGCTGTAGAGATGGTAATCCAGCAGATGGATGTGCCCCGGCGCAGACCACGCGTACCAGCCCGCCATCTCAAGATCCGCCTGCGCGTCGGTATACTCGCCGCAGGTAAAGTGCGCCATGCCACGGTAGAGCCAGTACCAGAACAGCATGGTGGAGGTCTGCTCCGGGGCCTGCTCCGGCGACGCGGGAAGCAGCGCCTCGGGCAGCGCCTGCGACGCGGTCCAGGTGCCGATCGTCGGCGTGCGCAAAAACTCCACGAAGGTGCGCTGGAGCATCAATATGGTCTCTACGTCCTGGAAGTGGGTTTTACGTACAAACGCCAGGCCGCGATCGATGCTGGTCAATACCCCGTCCAGGTGATCGCCCCGTGAGAGGAAGTTAATGACCTGATGGCAGGCCGCAAAGCAGGCCACCGTCATATCGCCGTGGGTAACGGCGGCGGTGAAGCAGGCTTTTGCGCACTCGATGGTGAATGACAGCGGCTGGGTCCAGACGCTGAGCTGGTCGAGGGGCAGCAGGGTTTTGGCTTCGAACGCGTCGTAGCCGTGGCGGTTCACCAGCTCGCGGGCCAGGGTGCCGTACTGGAACCCGAGGCGGTACTCGGCGTAGCGCTGGCCAATCAGCACGCCAAACCAGGCCATCGCCGTGGTGGAGGCGCCAGTGATGCCGTGGTCGAGGGTGAGGTGCATCATGCGGCAGAGCAGCAAAAAATGCAGGCGCGGGCAGATGAAACTGGCGCAAATGCTGGCGCTGTAGAGCAGGTTCATCACCGCTTCGGTTTCCGGGTTATCCATTCGCGACAGCTGGGCAAAAAGGTTTTGCGGCGCGTCGGCCGTGCGGTTGCAGAAGCGTTCCCAGGCCTCGTCGCAGTCGGCGTCTTCCGGGTGGCGGCCAATCTGAATACCAAAAATCCCCAGCCAGCAGAGCGCCGCCTCCAGCGCCAGACGGCTGTCCGACTGGCGAATGTACACTTCCACCAGCAGGTTGGCCGCCAGCGCCTTTTCGGTCAGCCCGCCGGGGCAGCCGAGGATGGCGTCACACAGCTCGCGGGTGCGCTCCAGGTGCCCCAGAGCAAACTCGCAGCCCGCCTCTTCGATATCAAGCATAAAGTCTGACACCGTTCCGGCGTTGCCCAGCGCTCTGGCGGTCTGGATATAGCTGAGCGCCGATGGATAATCCCCCGAACGCTTTGCCCGTCGTGCGGCCAGCAGGCTCAGCTCGCGGAACATCTGGCGCTGCGGCGCGGGCTGGATGCAGTCCAGCGCAGCCGTGACGTGGTGAACGGCGCGAAACAGCAGTTCGTTCCCCGCGGCCTGACGCGCGGCATCGGCCAGCAGGCTGGCGGTGGTCAGGTGAAGATGGCTTTTCTCATGCTGATCCAGCATCGCAAAGGCCGCCTCCTGCACCCGGTCGTGGGTGAAGGCGTACTCTTTTTCCGTCAGCACAATGAGCTGGGCCATCACCGCCGGATGCAGCGCATAGCGCATTTCCGCCATCGACATGCTGACCACCCGGCAGATCATCTCCATCTCGCCCGTGCCGCCGAGGCAGGCGAGGCTGCCCAGCAGGCGGCGCGTCTCGTCGGGCAGCTCTTCGAGCTGCTCCAGCACCAGGGTAACGACGTTTTCGGTGTAGTGCCGGGCGCGGATCGCCTGCAGATCGTAGTGCCACTTATCCTGATATTTGTTGTGCACCACCAGCCCGTCATCCACGATGCGGCGGAAAAACTCGTGCACAAAGAGCGGGTTGCCCCCGGTTTTCTCGTGGATCAGCGTGGCGAGGTCGGTCGTCGCCGCGCTGCGGGCACGAAATATCGTCGCCAGCCAGCGCGCCACCGCCTTCACGGACAGCGCCTGCGGGACAATTTCAGTCGCGTTTTGCGCCGCCTCCGGCAGGCTCGCCAGCTGCTGTTGCAGCGTCGGTTCAGACAACGAACCGATATCGCGGTGGGCGACCACCAGCAGCAGCGGGATAGCGCCGCAGGTCACCAGCAGATGTTTCAGCGTATGCAGGCTGGCCGCGTCACTCCACTGGAGATCGTCGAGCACCAGCACCAGCGGGCAGCCCTGAGAAGCAAAGGTTTTTACCAGCGCCAGCACCATATGGCTGAAGCGCGCCCGGGCATCAATGGAAAAGGTATCCGCCGAGTAGCGCGGCTTGCTCTCAAGGAGCAGCCCCAGCTCGGGCACCAGGCTGACGGCCAGCGCTTCGTACCCCTCCAGGGCGCGCGACAGGCGGATTTTCCACTTCGCTACATCTTCCGCGGGCAGCCCCAGCAGGTGCAGCGTCAGGGTGCGGAACGCGGAGCTTAATACGCCGTAGGGCAAAGACGGCGAGAACTGATCGACTTTCCCCACCGCCAGCAAAACCTGACGCTGCTGCAGCGTTTTGAGCGCCGTCGCGATGATGGACGATTTGCCAATCCCCGACGGCCCGCCGATCGTCACCAGCTCCGGCACCAGATTCTGGCCCACCCGCTCAAACGCGGCAATGACGTCATTCGCCTGCGGATGCGTCGCGAACAGGGAGTCCGCCAGATGGATCGCGGGAGTGCGGTCCTGCTGGCCGGGCGTAAAGGCGACGATCTCGCCCTCGCAGGTCAGCGTCGCCTGGCAGCGGCGGAGGTCGGCAATCAGCCCGTCGACCGTCTGGTAGCGGTTATCGGGGTGCTTCTCCAGCAGCTTGAGGATGATGGTCGACAGCATTCCCGGCACGTCCGGGCGAATCACGTCCGGGGCCAGCGGCTCCGAGGCAATATGGTAGTGCGCCCAGTTGGTTTGATCGTCCTCCCCCAACTCAAACGGCAGGCGTCCGGTCAGGAGTTCATACAGCACCATGCCGAGGCTGTAGAGATCGCTGCGGCCGTCAACGGGACGCCGGGTGCGGGTGGTGTGCTCCGGCGACATATACGCGGGCGTACCGCCTGAAACGGCAAGCCGGGTCTGGGAGAAGGCCCCGGAGAGGCTACAGGAGAGGCCAAAGCTGCCCAGACGGCAGGTGGCATCGTGATGAACAAAAATCGCGCCGGGCTTGATATCGCCGTGGATCAGGTTTTGCAGGTGCATCTGGCGCAGGGGAACGCAGATCTGGATCGCCATCTCAATAAAGCGCGAGATCCCCGAGATCGCCCTGCCCGCGCGCCGCGCCAGCAGCTCAAACGCAAACGGCGCATACACCAGCGCGAAACGTCCCCGGTACTGGGTGGAGGCTACGGCACGGATGGCCCAGCTGTCCTGCAGCACGTCACGCAGCGCAAATTCATTTTTTAGCAGCCGCGTGGCCCGCTCTTCCTCTTCGTCGCTCACCGCGGTGGCAATGATGAACGAGCCGCCGGAATGGGGATGGCGCGCGTGCATCCAGGCGATACCGCCCTCCTGCGCCAGCACGGTAAAAATCACATCCTCTTTAAGGACAAAAACCCGCCCCTGGTGAAGATTCCCCTGGGCGGGCCAGAATGCAGGCTGCTCGTGTTCGTTCATCCGCGATCCTTATCGTCGGCGGGCCAGCTCCCGCTGTATATGATCCAGCAGAATATCGATGTTAATGGGTTTACGCAAAAATGCAGCGGCGCCCAGGCTAAGAGCGTACCGCTGCATATTTTCATCAGCATGACCGGAGATAAAGATCACGGGCGGCGGGGGGACGGCCAGCAGCCGCAGCTTGTCAAACAGCTCCAGGCCGCTCATGCCCCGCAGCTTGATATCGGCGATCACCAGCGCCGCGCCGGACAGGGCGAGCGGATGGCTCAGAAACACCTCTGCCGAATCAAACGTATCGGCGGCATACCCTTCCGACTCCAGGAGATTACTCAGCCCGCTGCGGACGGAACGTTCGTCATCAATGATGGCAATGCGCCACGGCAGCGTCATGCTGTCTTTCCTCAAAAAAATCATTAAACGTCGCGATCGTCCTTCGCGGGCGCGGGGGGCGCCGTGCCGCTGATTTTCGGCACGCATTCGTGACGAAACCAGGCGAGGGTAAACGGTTCGCGACTCAGTAAACGCCGTCCCACCGGGATGAGCTGTTCACCCACCAGCATGCCAAACAGGCCAAGCAGGGCGACAACCGGCGGTGCCGGGGAATGAACGTCGAGCAGGGCGTAAATTACCCCAGCAACCACGCCGCACACCAGCGAAATTATCCATGCTCTCATGACGTCGCTCCCGTCTGCGATTTCACCTGCGGAACCGTTACCTGAGGAGGCGGCGCGCCGTCGCGGGATAACAGATGGCGCGTCGCCTGTTCACCCGCCAGCATCCCCAGCAGGCCAATCAGCGCCAGCGCGGGCGGCGCGGGGGAGCGCACCTTCAGCACGGCATACATCAGGCCAATCAACACGCCTGCGGCAAGGGATATCAGCCCAGTACTCATTGTGAACTCCAGAGAAAGAGGCAGCGGCGAGCCGGATGAGGGACCAGCCCGCCAGCGGAACTTAGCGAGCCGGGACCGGCGCTAAGGTGCGGTGCTCGCTCTTCTGGCGAGACGGTGCTTTGTGCACCATGGTGTAGGCGTAATCCACGCCCATGCCGTACGCGCCGGAGTGTTCGCGCACGATATCCATCACCGCGGTGTAGGTCTCTTTACGCGCCCAGTCGCGCTGCCACTCCAGCATCACCTGCTGCCAGGTCACCGGGATCACGCCTGCCTGGATCATGCGCTGCATCGCGAAGTCGTGGGCTTCTTTGGAGGTGCCGCCGGACGCGTCCGCCACCATATAAATTTCGTAGTCGCCTTCCAGCATCGCGCACAGGGCAAAGCTGTTGTTGCACACTTCGGTCCACAGGCCGGCAACCACCACCTTCTTCTTGCCGTTGGCCTTCAGCGCGTCACGCACTTTCTGGTCGTCCCAGGAGTTCATGGAGGTACGCTCCAGAATGTCCTGGCCCGGGAACACGTCCAGCAGCTCCGGATAGGTGTTACCGGAGAAGCTTTCGGTCTCTACGGTGGTGATGATGGTCGGGATGTTGAACACTTTGGCCGCTTTTGCCAACGCCACGGTGTTGTTTTTCAGCACCTGGCGGTCAATAGACTGCACGCCAAACGCCATCTGTGGCTGGTGATCGATAAAGATGATCTGACAGTTCGCAGGGGTTAACACTTCGAGCTTTGAAGAGGTCATAGCATTTTCCAGTGGTTAAGGGTAGAAATCGCCGCGAGCGCCGCGACGATAAAGTCACCCTCATCCTGCGGTTTTCCGTCGCCGCGCGTAATTATCTCTTCGTATAGTTAACCTTAGGTATAGTTATACTTTGGTATACCTATCCTATTGTATAACTGGATCTTTGCCGAAACCGGTTCCCATAATCCTGACCATTCCCCCTCTCAGTCAGGAGCAGTTATGGTTACCCTCGGTAAAGCCGATCTTATTCTGGTTAACGGCCAGTTTCACACCGTCGATCGCGAGAATCCTGTCGCGGAAGCCGTTGCCGTGCGCGATGGAAAATTTCTGGAAGTGGGTACCGTCGCCGAGGTGATGCAGCACCACTGCGACGGCACTAAGGTGGTGGATTTGAAAGGCCACACCGCGATCCCCGGCCTGAACGACTCGCACCTGCACCTCATTCGCGGCGGGCTGAACTACAACCTCGAGCTGCGCTGGGAAGGCGTACCGTCCCTGGCTGATGCCCTGCGGATGCTGAAAGAGCAGGCCCTGCGCACGCCGTCGCCCCAGTGGGTGCGCGTGGTGGGCGGCTGGAGCGAGTTCCAGTTTGCCGAGCGCCGCATGCCGACGCTGGACGAGATCAACGACGCCGCGCCGGACACCCCGGTCTTCATCCTGCACCTGTACGACCGCGCCCTGCTCAACCGCGCCGCGCTGAAGGTGGTCGGCTACACCAAAGAGACGCCGAACCCGCCGGGCGGCGAGATCCAGCGCGACGCCAACGGCAACCCGACCGGAATGCTGATTGCCCGTCCGAACGCCATGATCCTCTACGCCACGCTGGCGAAAGGGCCGAAGCTGCCGCTGGAGCAGCAGGTCAACTCCACGCGCCAGTTCATGCGCGAGCTGAACCGTCTGGGGCTGACCAGCGCCATCGACGCGGGCGGCGGCTTCCAGAACTACCCGGAAGATTACGAGGTGATTGCCGAGCTGCACGAGAAAAAGCAGATGACCATCCGCATCGCTTACAACCTGTTTACCCAGCGTCCGGGCCACGAGCTGGAAGACTTTGAAAAATGGACCGACATGCTCACGCCGGGCCAGGGCAGCGACTTCTTCCGCCACAACGGCGCGGGCGAGATGCTGGTCTTCTCCGCCGCCGATTTTGAAGACTTCCTCGAGCCGCGCCCGGACCTCGCGCCGGGCATGGAGGACGAGCTGGAGCGCGTGGTGCGCCATCTGGTGGAGCACCGCTGGCCGTTCCGCCTGCACGCCACCTACAACGAATCCATCAGCCGCATGCTGGACGTGTTCGAGAAGGTGAACCGCGACATTCCGTTCAACGGCCTGCACTGGTTCTTCGACCATGCGGAAACCGTTACCCAGGCGAATATCGATCGCATCAAAGCGCTGGGCGGCGGCATTGCCGTCCAGCACCGCATGGCCTTCCAGGGGGAGTACTTTGCCGAGCGCTATGGCATCGAAGCTACCCGCCACACGCCGCCGGTGGCAAAAATGCTCGAGACCGGCGTACCGGTGGGCTTAGGGACGGACGCCACCCGCGTGGCGAGCTACAACCCGTGGACCGCGCTCTACTGGCTGGTCTCCGGCCGCACCGTCGGCGGGATGCAGATGTACGACCACAGCGCCCGTCTGGACCGCGATACCGCCCTGATGCTCTGGACCCAGGGCAGCGCGTGGTTCTCCAGCGAGCAGAACCAGAAGGGACAGATTAAAGTTGGCCAGCTCGCCGACCTGGCAGTGCTGAGCAAAGACTACTTCCGCGTGCCGGAAGAGGAGATCAAGGGCATCGAGTCCGTCCTGACGGTGGTCAACGGCGACATCGTCTACGCCGCAGGCAGCTTTGGCCCGCTCGCGCCGCCCGCCATTCCGGTTCTGCCCGAGTGGTCCCCGGTGGTGAAAGTGCCGGGCCACTACCGCAGCGCGCCGCCGCAGGCCGCACGCGTCGGCTTGAGTGTGGCTCACCACTGCAGCGGCCCGTGCGGGGTTCACAGCCACCAGCATGATTTCGCCCGCACGTCAGAGATGCCGGTGTCCGACGATAACGCTTTCTGGGGGGCGCTGGGCTGCAGCTGCTTTGCATTCTGATGAAAAACACTACTATGCCTCCTCGGGTCGACCTGGGGCTGTTCTTCCTGCGCCTCACCGGCAGCCTGCTGCTGCTCTACGTGCACGGCCTGCCGAAGGTGCTGCACTTCAGCGAAGAGCTGACGCGCATTGAAGATCCGTTTGGCTTCGGGCCTTACGCGAGCCTGATCCCGGCGATCGTCGCCGAAGTCATCTGCCCGCTGTTGATCATTGCGGGCGTCTACACCCGCCTGGCGTGCCTGCCGATTATCGCCGTGCTGCTGGTGGCGATGCTGGCGGTACACCCGGACTGGTCGATTGCCGAAGGGCAGTTTGGCTGGCTGCTGCTGATTATCTTCACCACTCTCGCCCTCACCGGGCCGGGCCAGTGGCGGCTGCAGCGTAAGGCGACGGAGGGGTTCGCATGACCCAGGTTAACGACGTTCGCGACGCACACGTTGAGACGACGCCCACGCGGGCGGTTTCGCCCTGGCAGCCGCTGAGCCAGCCGGTGTTCCGCATGCTGTGGATCGCCACGGTGGTCTCTAACGTCGGCTCATGGATGAGCGACGTCGGCATCAACTGGAGCATGCTCACGCTCAGCGCCGACCCGCTGGATATCGCGCTGGTGCAGGCCGCCAGCAGCCTGCCGATGTTCCTCTTCGCCCTGCCGTCCGGGGTAATGGCGGACATCGTTGACCGGCGTAAATACCTGCTCTTCTCCCAGCTGTGGGTGTTCATCGCCGCCGCCGGGCTGACGGTGCTCTCCTTCACCGGACACGTCACCCCTACCGTTCTGCTGGTGGCGACGTTCCTGCTGAGCGTGGGCGCGGCGATGAGCTCGCCGC
Source organism: Enterobacter cloacae complex sp. P2B (assembly GCF_014895985.1). Taxonomy (NCBI): domain Bacteria; kingdom Pseudomonadati; phylum Pseudomonadota; class Gammaproteobacteria; order Enterobacterales; family Enterobacteriaceae; genus Enterobacter; species Enterobacter cloacae complex sp. P2B. The sequence continues at coordinate 75,096 of NZ_JADBQQ010000008.1, forward strand.
CGTTCCAGGCCGTGGTGCCCGATCTGGTGAGCAAGCCGGAGCTGGGTGCCGCCGTGGCGCTGAACTCGCTCGGGGTGAACATCAGCCGGGCGATTGGTCCCGCGCTGGGCGGTTTTCTGCTTTCGCTCGCCGGGCCGTGGATGGTGTTTGCCCTGAACGCGCTGTCCGTGGTGGGCGTGGCGTGGGTGCTGTGGCGCTGGCGTCCGGCCCCGTCCGTGCAGCGCCTGCCGCCGGAACACTTCTTCTCCGCGGTGCGCTCCGGCATTCGCTACGTGCACGCCGCGCCGGTGCTGCGCAACGTGCTGGTGCGCACCGTGGCCTTCTTCGTTTTCGGCAGCGCGGGCTGGGCGCTGCTGCCGCTGGTGGCGCGCCGCGAGCTGGGCTTGGGCCCGGCGGGCTACGGCGTGATGCTGGCGTGCATTGGCCTGGGGGCGATTGCCGGGGCGATCCTGCTGCCGCGCCTGCGCCAGCGGCTAAACGCCGATCGGCTGATGGTGGCCGCGAGCCTGGTTTTTGCCCTCACCATGCTGGCGCTGGCGTTCGTGCGCCACGTCTGGCTGCTGAACCTGTTTGAGTTCTTCACCGGCTTCGCGTGGATTGCGGTGCTCTCCACCCTCAACCTCGGCGCGCAGCGCAGCGCCGCCCGCTGGGTGAAGGCCCGCGCGCTGGCGGTCTACCTGACGGTGTTCTTCGGTTCGATGACCACGGGCAGCGCCATCTGGGGGCAGATCGCCTCGCAGTTTGGCACCCCGACCTCGCTGGTTGTCGCCACGCTGGGGATGGTGCTGGCAAGCGCAACGGTGTTCCGCTGGAAGCTGGAGAAAGATCCTGATTTAAACCTCGACCTGAGCGGCCAGCCGCTGGACGGCGTGGAGATTGAGCTGCCGAACGAGCGCGGCCCGGTGCTGGTGTCGCACGAGTACATCATCGACCCGCAGAACGCGAAAGCCTTCCTGGAGGCGGTACACGAGCTGCGCCGGGTGCGACGCCGCGCCGGCGCGATGAGCTGGGCGGTGTACGAGGATATTGAGCGCCCCGGTCTGTTTATCGAGACCTTCCTGATGGGCTCCTGGATCGAGCATTTGCGCCAGCAGGAACGCCACACCATGAATGACCTCCTGCTGCAGAGCCGCGTTCTGGCTTTTCATCAGGGCACAACATCACCGGCAATTCGCTATCTGGTCGCGCCGGTATAACCATAACCATCACCTGTACAGGAACACACTATGGCAACGTTTAAGGCAAAAGACGGCACGCAGATTTACTACAAAGACTGCGGCGCGGGCAAACCGGTTCTCTTCAGCCACGGCTGGCCGCTGGACGGCGACATGTGGGACAGCCAGCTGAACTACCTGGCCGAACGCGGCTTCCGCGCCATCGCCTTTGACCGTCGCGGCTTTGGCCGCTCGGATCAGCCGTGGAACGGCTACGACTACGATACCTTTGCGTCCGACATTAACGACCTGATCACCACCCTGGACCTCCAGGACGTGACGCTGGTGGGCTTCTCCATGGGCGGCGGCGACGTGTCCCGCTACATCAACAACTACGGCAGTTCGCGCGTGGCCGGTCTGGCGCTGCTGGGCGCGGTCACGCCGATCTTCGGTAAATCCGACTCCTTCCCGCAGGGTGTGGATCAGAGCGTGTTCGACGGCATTCGCGACGGACTGCGTAAAGATCGCGCCCAGTTCATCAGCGACTTCGCGACGCCGTTCTACGGCACCAACGCCGGGCAGACCGTCTCTGCCGGTGCCCTGACCCAGACGCTGAACATCGCCCTGCTGGCATCCCTGAAGGGCACCATCGACTGCGTGACCGCGTTTGGCGAAACCGACTTCCGCCCGGATATGGCGAAAATCGACGTGCCGACGCTGGTGATCCACGGCAGCAACGACCAGATCGTGCCGTTTGAAAGCACCGGCAAGCTGGCGGCGGAGATGATCAAAAACGCCACGCTGAAGGTGTACGACAACGCGCCGCACGGCTTCGCGCTGACCCACCAGGATCAGCTCAACGAAGATCTGCTGGCGTTTGTGAAGTCGCTGTAAGGTCCCGGGGCTGACGCCAGCAGGCGTCAGCCTGAATATGCACTTCCCGGCATACTAAATTTGAGCGTAGAACTCCCTCTCCCTTGTGACTAGTATTCCTTCATTTCAAAGGGAGACTACATAAGATGAATATCCAGTTTCTTAAGCGGCTAACCCGAAAGTTTATCATCGCTATTTTAACATCCTCTTCATTTGTCACAGCCTGTACATTTAGCGTTATATGGTTCTATCTTGCGAATATTGACCGGCTTGATATTTTATATGATGCGTTGAGCGTGAGTAGCGCAGTAGGAATAATATTTGGGTTTACCCTTGTCTCACTACTTGGTTTCAGCCTTGTCATTTTTATCTCATCTGTCCTTGCTTACTTAATTTACACCGCACATGAGAAAGAGTTTGTTAAATACGAAGGTTTGACACATAGCTTTACCTCAATCTGTTTTGGTAATAGCGTTGTGATGTGCGTTGTGCTTATCGGAGCGTTCTGCTTACAATTTTTTCTTGATATAAATGGTTTTATCGTTCTTGCCTTAGCGATAGCCATAATACTGGCCGCATCGTATTGCTTATCCTACTGGCTTATGTTCAACGTTCAGTCATATAAGGATGTTGATGATACGCGTGATGTAAAATATTTGCAGAAAAACGCCGTCAGAAACTGGCTGCCTCTGTTATTGATTGCCCCTGCATTTACACAAATCTTCCCGCTCATTTTTATCGCGGGTCAACTAGATTTTAGCGAAGGAAGTAATACGTTCTTACAGGTTATCATTTTCCTTGCACTCTCGGTCGCGATGATTATTGTGGGTATTTTCCCAGGAATGATCCTGATAAACGAAAAGAAAAATAAAAGTTTATTGCAAATAATCACTTATACACTAATTATTATTCCTCTCAGCATGCTTGTCCTGACAATGATTTTCCGCCCCACCCCCAATATGATCATTAACATGACCATGAACCTTTCCGGCATTAGCGACTGGCGCACACATCAATATTACATAGATACTCACACTCACCCGCCAGCGATGTTTGATGGTTTAACATGGAACACACGTTACTATAAAGATATCCCTTCGAGATTCTTTATCACCGGCGTAAACATTTTCTCGCTTGGAAACATTCAGCTTATTTGCCCTACGCAAATCAATCATGCCAGATCGCTGAGCCTGAAAACTACGCCAGACAACTTTGACGAATATGACCTTCGCATAAAAAGGTTAAAAAACACCGCTATGAAATGTATCCCGTTTAAGAAGGATGAGATACACCAATGGGATTCGCCTATAGCTGAGCCTGTTTATTTTCAGAAAATTAAATCTAACGGTGATAGCCTTTTATTAAAGTTGCTTCATGATATCAAGTAGCTTTTAAGAAACGCCCGCAGCGCGGGCGCTACTTAATCAATTCACAGTAAGCGGAGGCTCATGCTTCTGCCCAGGCTCACCGCGTTGCACAACGCCGTGCTCGCGCTCCGCCAGCAACCGACAAACCTCCGCATGCTTCTCCTCGGTAAAGGTAAAGCGCGACATAAAGCCCATGCGGATCAGCGACCCAATCGCCGGCAGCAGGCAAATCCCAAAGAACAGCCCCGACAGTACGCCTTCGCTCTGGATCTGCGCCTGCGGCACGTAGCCGATCATCGTCAGGAACACGCCAATAAGCCCGCCGCCCACCGCCACCGACATCTTGCCGGTAAAGGTCTGCCCGGAGAAGGTGATCGCCGCGCAGCGCTTGTTAGTGTGGTACTCCGCGTACTCGATGGTGTCGGCAATCATCGACGAGGTGAGGATGTTGGTCATCATCACGAACAGCGTGCTCAGGCCGAGCAGAATAAACAGCATCGTCACCTGTTGATAGCCGACAAACCACATCACCACGCGCACCGCCACGTCCAGCCCGCAGAGGATCATAAACAGCTTCCGCTTCTGCATCCGGCGCGTCAGCATCGGGGCGACCAGGCACAGCACCGCCGCCACAATGCCCATCACGCCAATCGCCATCTGCATGCTGCCGTCACCCAGGTTGTTGATAAAGAAGTAGATATACAGCCCGCCCGCTACGTTGTGGAACACGCAGAAAAAGAACGATAGCAGGACGATAAACAGCGGCTTGTTCTGGCGCAGGTTGTGGAAGGTGTCGCGGATGGTCACCTTTTCCGGGCTCGGCGGCACCCGCTCTTTGATCTGCATAAAGCCGTTAAGCATCAGCGGCAGGCCCACCAGCATCATCACCAGCGCCGCCATAAAGTAGCCTTTATCGTTGCTGTACTGGGCGAAGAACGCCGCCAGCTTCGGGAAGAAGATATTGGCGCAGGCAATCCCGGCGTTCACCCCGAGCATCGCCGCCGTCACCGCGCGGGTGCGCTGGGCGGAGTCGTTGGTCATCACCGACGACATCGACCAGAACGGGATATCGGAGATGGCGTACAGCGTCCCCCACAGGATATACGTCACCCCGGCGTAGAGGATTTTGGTGGTCATGTCCGCTTCGATTTTATAGAACGACAGCAGCGTGACGCCGGTGATCAGCAAAGGCGCAATCAGCAAAAAGTGGCGAAACTTGCCGAACCGGCTGTTAATGGTGTCCATTATGCTGGCAAACAGCGGATCGTGAACCGCGTCCCACGCGCGGGCAATCAGGAAGATGGTGCTCGCCGCCAGCGCCGAGATCCCCAGCACGTCGGTGTAAAAATAGTTAATAAACGAACCCACTAAACCAAAGCTAAAACACTGACCTAAACCATAGCCAAAATAAGACCACAACTCGCGAGACGGTATTTTCATTGTCGTTGCCATAGTGCGTACCTGTTTGCCCGGCGACAGCGCGCCGGGTCGTTATTATTAGCCCTGCGGATTCGGGGCGATTTTGCGCAGCTTCTGCATCAGCGTAATTTCAGCGCGTGAGAACGGAATGCCGTTCTCCTCAAACACGTCGTGGAACCAGAGGCGACAGTAGTCCGTGGACTCTTTCATCACCACCGGCCACGGCAGCCACGTCTGGGTTTTGCCGCGCACCAGCCCCCACTGATACGGCGCAACCTTCGCCATGTACATCAGCGGAAGCTGCTCTTCAATCGTGCTGCCCACGTGGCGCGCCAGCCATTCGGTGCAGAACAGCGGGCGACCGAGCTTTTGCAGCTGCTGAATCATCGCCGTCATGCGCCCCGTGTGGGTGTAGGCGTGGAAGCTCACCACGTCCGAGAGCGCCAGCGCGGTCTGGTCCAGCGGGTGCTGGAAGAACGTCTCGCCCTCCTCTTCCGGCGGGACGCGCCACGCGCAGACGGTGAGCGGCTGGGTCGGGTCTTCTTCACGCACCCACTGGAACGCCAGCTTCATCAGCGCGTGGGCGCAGGTCTCCAGCTTCGCGTCGTACTGCACCTCCTGCGTGCCGGTCGCGAAAATGCCGCGGTTGCCCGGCTCGTTATACAGATCCCAAAGCAACACGCGCCTGTCGTCGCGGAACTGGCGCACAACGTCGCGGATATAGCGTTCAATGTCTGCCCAGCAGTCGGGATCGCACACCTTATCGCGACCGGGGCTCGCCGCCGCCTGGCTGTTGTGCTTGCCCGGCACGGGCGGCTTTTGCGGGCCAAGGTACGGCTCGTCCCCGGAGAAGCCGCAGTCGTCCATCAGGGTCAGCATGGTGCTGAACCCGTGACCGTCGGCAATCGTCAAAAAGCGGTCGATTCGCGTCATCAGCCCGTCGCGGTCATGCTCCCAGACGATAAACGGCAGATTAATGCGCAGGGTGTTATAGCCCGCCTCCGCCGCCCAGCCCAGCTCGCGGTCAATGGTTGCGGCGTCGAAGGTCTCTGCCTGCCAGATATCGGTCCAGTTCACCGCCGTCGACGGCAGATAGTTAAACCCGCACAGCCAGCCTTTTTGCTCATACCACGCCTTTGCCTGCTCCCTGCTCCACTGCTCTTTCATTACGCATCCTCTTACTGATAATGTTTAGCTAATAAATATTAGTTGCGGGATAAATGCGCAAATCACGGCGTTTAGAAAAGCGACGCCCCTCACAAAGTTCACGCTTCGATGAATGAGAAACGTGATCGACGGCGCTAAAGCGTGCGGTTAGGGTATGATGCGAAGTCGCGAAAGGGAGAGGACGGATGAAGCGAAAAACAAAAGTGACGATGAACGATATTGCGCGGGCGGCAGGGGTGTCGCAGGCAACGGTATCGCTGGTGCTTAACCAGTCCCGCAACATCAAGCTCAGCGACGAGACCCGCCATCGGGTGATTAGCGTCGCCACCGAGCTCGGTTACGACCGCCTCCCCGCCGTTCACGCCCCACGCAACCAGGAAGAGATCGCCCTGCTGGTCAGCTCGCTGCAGAGCTTTGACCCGTTTATCGACGCCATCAGCCAGGCGCGGGAAGCGGCGTGGCGCAACGAGACCCTGCTTACCGTCTACGACTACGGCGACGACGTGGAGCTGGCGCTGAACATTATCCGCCAGCTGGAGAAGCGCAACTGCATCGGGATTATTCTCGCCTCTCCGGTCACCACTCTGGTGGACATGACGGCGTTTCACGACTGTACCCGCATCCCGCTGGTGCTACTCAACCAGCGCGACCCCGGCTCGCCGCTGCTGCCGTCGTTTATCCCGGACGACTACGCCAACGCCTTCCAGGTCACTAAACACCTCATCGCCTGCGGGGCCACGCGCATCGCCCACATCACCGGCGAGAGCTGGATGGAAGCCTCCCGCCAGCGTCTGGCGGGCTACCGGGCGGCGCTACAGCAGGCCGGACTCGCGTGCGACGACGGCCTGGTGCGTCAGACCAACTGGCAGTTCAGCGAGTCCTTTACCGCCACCACGGCCCTGCTGGAACTGGCCGAGCGCCCGGACGCCATCTTCTGCGCCAGCGACTGGCTGGCGATTGGTTGCTATCAGGCGCTGGCGGTGAACGGCGTGCGCATTCCGCAGGACATGCTGCTGGCGGGCTACGACGACCAGAAGATTTCCGAGCAGCTCACCCCGCCGCTGACCAGTATCCAGCTGCCCTACAGCGAGCTGGGACGGCTGGCGGTGGAGTACCTGTGCAATCAGGAAGATGCCGCCACGCACGTGACGCTGGCGGGCAGGCTGAAGGTGCGCGCCTCAAGCCTCGTCTGAGGTAAACACCATGCCAGAGTAGGGCTTCTCGCGACACGCCGCCAGCCGCGCGGCGAGGCTGCCTACGTGCAGCTCAAGCTTGTGCCCGTCCGGGTCGAGAAAATAGAACGACGCCCCCTCGCTTTTGTTCTGCTTCCAGACGGTGACGCCCGCCTGCTCAAGCCTTTGCGAGAACGGTTCAAAATCCGCTTCCGCCACGGTAAACGCGTAGTGGGTATAGTCGCTCTCCTGCGGCGGCACGTACTGGCGCGCCTCGTCGTACGACAGGCAGACCCACAGATCGCCGCAGGTGAGATAGGCCCCGGTATTCCAGCGGGCGTGCAGCGTCAGACCAAGCAGTTCGTGCCAGAAGGTGACGCTTTTTTGCAGGTCGCTGACCGCGAGGGTCAGGTGGTTGAGTGATTGCAGCATGACGTGCCCTTTTGTTTTTCGCGCCGGACGTGGTACGGTAAAGAGATGAACATAAACCACGCCGTCCTCACCGTAAACCGCTGGTGGCTGCCTTCTTAAAGGCGGCACGGAGTAGTTTTCCCCATTTTCAGATAGCCGCCGAAAGGCGGCTTTCACTTTTCTAAGACCCCTTTCGGCATTACAACGTTAAGGAGTCTTTATGAACGCACCCACCATCCTCACCGGCGATCGCCCAACCGGCCCGCTGCACCTCGGCCACTTCGTCGGATCGCTGCGCCAGCGCGTGGCGCTTCAGCAGACGCACAACCAGTTTGTGCTGATTGCCGACCTGCAGGGGCTGACCGACAACGGCAGCAACCCGCAAAAAATTCGTGACAACATCCCCGAAGTGCTGGCCGACTACCTCGCTGCCGGCATCGACCCGAACCTGACCACCATCTGCCTGCAATCCGCCCTGCCCGCCCTCGCCGAGCTGACGATGCTGTATATGAACATCGTCACCGTCGCCCGCGTGGAGCGTAACCCGACGGTGAAAAACGAGATTGCGCAGAAGGGCTTCGCCCGCTCGCTGCCGGTCGGGTTTATGGCCTACCCCATCAGCCAGGCGGCGGACATCACCGCATTTAAGGCCGAGTGCGTGCCCGTCGGCGACGACCAGCTGCCGATGATTGAGCAGACCAACGAGATTGTGCACAAGATGAACAGCCTGCTGCCCGCTCTGGTGCTGCGCCACTGCAAGGCGATGCTGAGCGACACCAGCCGCCTGCCCGGCATCGACGGCAGCGCCAAGATGTCGAAATCGCTGGGCAACACGCTGCACCTTTCGGCCAGTGAAGAGACCATTCACCGTGCGGTCAGCGCCATGTACACCGACCCGAACCACCTGAAGGTGAGCGACCCGGGGCAGATTGAGGGGAACGTGGTGTTTACGTATCTCGATGCATTTCATCCGGACAAGGCCAAAGTGGCGGCGATGAAGGCGCACTATCAGGCGGGCGGGCTGGGTGACCGGGTATGTAAGAACGAACTGGAGGCGTGTTTGCAGGAGCTGATTGCGCCGATGCGGGAGCGGAGGGCGATGTATATGCAGGACAAGGGGGAGCTGATGGCGATGCTGAAGCGCGGGACGGAGCGGGCGCAGGGGGTGACGCAGGAGACGTTGAGGGAGGTGAAGGTTGGGTTGGGGGTGCCGGTGTTTTGAAATAACGTCATGCAGCGTATGCATTCAAATATTACATGCGCTGCATAATATTATTTATCGGCAACTCAGAGAGTATTACATTTTTAATTAACAGGAACCATTACAACCCCTGCTTGGAACATGACCGACATCAATCTGGATATTTATTTCGGATTTTAGCCCGGTTTATTAACCACTTTATGTATATTCGCCATACAGTCTAAAACCTAGCATTGCTGCATTTACTCTTCTACCCCTACAAGGAATTGTCATGCAGCTTTATACCAATGAATTTACCGCTGAGTTAAAAGCGGAAATAGATCGTTCGCCTTTTTCCGATGAACAACTGGCCGCCATGCCTGAGGACGCGCGCGCCATTATTGCCGAACAGGAAGCCTTTCATCGACTACATCCCGTCACCGCCATCTGGCGGATTGCCACGGCTGGCAGCCAGACCCGAATGGGCGGCATGGTACTTCCCGTCGATCGTGAAGCCACAATGCTCATGGACGATGGTAGTTACACCAGCCCGATTGTCGAAGGAGACTGTGTGGCCTATCCGGATGGAACGCTCGCCACGATTATGACCTCATCAGGAACCGCGTTTACGTGGAAAGGACACGGCGTTGCCCTGGTTGGTAGCCTGCTTGATAACGATGACGAGATTATCAGCACACCGCTCGGCAGTACTTATCTGGTAACCCGCGAAGGGATTCCACCTCAAGAGGATTTCTTAACCTGGCCCGGAGAATAGGCCATGGGCTACCGTTCAACGAACTACGGCCGCGGACAGGCGCTGCACGGCGACAGAACGACCACCGGCGCAATATGCTGTAGTACCTTGCCCAACTGCACCGAGCACGGTCGCGGCGTTATCCGCGTCGGCGATAAAACCACTGCATGCCTTAAATGCGGCAAGCAGGGCGTTGTTGCAGACGGTGAACCTCGCGTTAACTGGATGGGGCAAGCCTCAGCCGTCGATGGTTCTGTCGTTATTTGTGGCTGCCCGCACGGAACCAACCGCGTGATTGCCCCATCGGGAGAGTGGCTCGGCTTCGGTCCCTCTCCTGAACAGATCGCACAGGAAAAGCATCAGGCCATGCTCGCAGCGCGCCAAAAAGAGCAAGAGGCCGAAGCGCTGCGGCGAACAGAAGAACGCGATCGCAATCGGGTCTTTGCGAAATCCTGCCTGCGTGGTGAAGGATGTAACGATGCGGGTACCGGAAGCGAGCCGCACACCAACTTCGCCGAGATGGCATTTTACCAGGCCATGCCTAACGACGCCCCGCAACACGCTCAGGCGGCAAAGCGTAAGGCGATCCCAAAGCCGAAGCAACGCAGCGCGCTTTATCTTTGGTGGAATGGGCATCACGAGGAGATGGACTATCAGGCTGCCGTTGCGGACGAAGAAAGGGCCTGGATTGCACGGACCGCGATCGCCGATGCCAGCGAACTTGTTCTGGTTGGCGGGAGCACAATCACTCCTGGCACCTGGGCCGTGCGCGGCGCTGCATTTGGCGAGATAGCCACGGGAGGCCTTGGTGCCCCTGTCGCAGGGCTGCTGATAGGAATGTACCCCGGCAAGCTGAACGACGGCGAACAGGATTTTATCGACAGGATGCGCGCCGAACAGATGCGGGAAGCCCCTACCCGCGTTCGCTTCACCTGGGAGAACGACGCCAGCGGCAACCCAACACCGCGAGGCTGGCATACGCCGCCCGGCAAAGACAGCGTGCGCGTTCGCAGGATGGAGTGGGATAGCCGACGCCAGGCGTACACCTTTACTACCGAAGAAGACCCTGGCATCACCCTCATCTGGACACCGGACCGCACCGGAGAGAGTAAGCCGTGGGATACGGGCAATCACAACCCGGTACGGATACCGACCCCGGTTGTGGTTGATCCGCTGCCGGAGGATACGGGGATTGGTGCAACGACCAGCCCGACACCGGAAGAGAAGACGTTTGCGGATTATATTCTGATTCTGCCGGTGGGCGGGGTGCCGCCGATTTATGTTTATATTAATTCAGATCACAAATACCATTCACCTCCTAAAGGGAATCCTCCTTTATCTGCATTTCCTGATGCTAAGAAGGTTCAAGCGAAAACACCAGTTAAAGGGGGAGGAAAACTGCGTACCCGTTGGAAGGATTCAAAAGGTAAAATTTACGAATGGGACTCTCAGCACGGTACAGTTGAGGTATATGATCGTTCAGGACGCAGTCACCTCGGTGAGTTTGATCCCACTACGGGTAAGCAAACTAAACCAGCAGACCCAACTAGAAAGGTAGAAAAATAATGATCGTTTACACAATTGATGCATACAGCAAAACAGATGAAAGTTTGCTTTTCGAAATCGAAATACCTCATCAATACCTCAATGATCTATGTATGATTATGGGAATGAATGCAGAAGATAGAAAAGATTTTTTGCATGGTATCGGCGTCTATAATATCAATGAGCATCAGGCACATCTTTTAGAAAGCCTTCTTGGAAAAACATTTTATTCTGATGATTTAACCTTTCAGCTTTCTGGAGGGGAAATTTAACCTAACTTTAGAATCAATAATTTAAAAAAGAGGGCTACCATGGGTTTAAAGATTAGATTGCAATGGTATGATATGAGGACTGGACTAGGTGAAGGTACAGAATTTTCGAACGATTTCGGCGATACTGCGGATATCATGACCAAAGATCTTCATATTCCAACTAAGAACAATGTGAATAATGGTTTTTTTGATGTTGAAGCAGAATGGATACCTGTTCTTCAACCCCACTTCTTACATAAAATAATTCCCACTATTTATGACTATCAGGTTTCTTTCGATTATAGGGATAATTGGTGAGAGGCATTGCCCGATAAAGGTATCGGGCCTACTAAAAGATCTCATCTAAAATGAAAAAAATGGATAAAATTGAAGATTACACAGAAGAGCAATTTTTGGAATTTGTAAGAAAAATTTTTGATGTATCTGATACCACTGAAGCTGAAGATATAAAAAACATCTTCGAATTCAAACGATTAACGCAGCACCCTGATGGTTCCGATCTTATTTACTATCCACGAAAAGATAGAGAAGACAGCCCCGAAGGCGTAGTCCAGGAAGTAAAGGAGTGGCGTAGGGCAAATGGTAAACCCGGTTTCAAACCATAGCATAGATAATCACGCTTGCTGGAGCAGTACTCTACTTCACACCTTATCTAATAGCGGGTGACTGTTAAGTTCCGGAAAGCCAATTGAAACTAACGAATACGGGATATTTTGTAAATGGAACCTACTCTCGCACAAGTTATTGAGGTCGTACGTGAGTCATCTGGGATACATCGTAAACCTATTGATAGCAACACCTGGATTGAGGCCGATTTGCATATTTGCGGTATGGATGGCGAAGACCTACTGGAAGACTGCGAAGAAGCTTTTGGCGTTCAGCTTGCCACGGAAGAAGATGGCTATATGAAAACGTTCTCTCTCGCAGAAAATGAGTATCTGTTTACAGGTGAAGGTATAGACTTTTTTGGCATCTGTCGATTTATCCGCTGGGTACGTGGCATACCCGAACCTGTGATACGCGATTTAACCGTTGGCGAACTTCACGCTGTGCTGGTTAAGGCTGTGAAAGAGCAGGTAAAGCACGAGTGATTTCTGAAGATTACGGGCATGGGATAACATGCCCGTATCGTTTTATTGCTCCAAGGATACATTAGGTAGGAAGCCAGAAACTACTCAGGCATCGCCTTCCCTATTCCACGTTTAACAGCCGGTATATCACCGGTATCATTCAGCGCTCCCGGAAAGGTTTTCAGCCACTGCGCCACTTTTTGTTTATTGATATTCACCACGCTCATACCTTCAAGGCATCCCCATAATTCTCTTGTATGCTGGGGCGTAATGACAATGCAGTCTTTCATGGCGCGGATTTTTACCGGCATGCCATTAATAAAGCCAGCACGGGTTAACCACTCGCCGCCCAGAAGAAGATATTTCATGTCTATGCGTGCATAGAGTTCGCAGCAGGCGGCACTGTCCTGCGGCGTTTCCGCGCGGGGATGGACGGGCGCCGCATTAGGCGGGTTGCCGTGAAGACGGCGGGCGCTGTTTTTGCGTACCAGCTCGCGGTTTTCAATCATACCGGTGAAAGCGTCTGATTCTGTTTTGCAAACAGTAAACTCTGGCTTAAAATTCGTCGCAGCCATTTTCAACTCCTTTTCAGTTGTTTGTGGTTAGCGGTATGGGGGTGTTGCAGCACCTTCATATCGCGAATTCTTCTTTAAATTTTCTTTGATACTTCCTTTGCCGTTCGGCGTAATTTCTGGTGCTCATTATACAGGGCTGAATATAAATACAGCGGTTTGGTGCGGGGTAAATTTAAAATTTGCGAGGGGGATTCAGGAAATAGAGATCTGTGCGGTAAGTTCATGTTTTTGCTGATTGTGGGTTGATTGGTCTGGGTTTTGCGAGCATCATCGCAATTATTTACTCTCTTCCGTAACGCGATGGCTTCCAGCAAAACTCTCGAACAGGCAATTGCCGATATCACCATCTGGCGCAAAGGCGAACAGCGTGCGCCGCATAAGCCTTTATTGCTTCTGTACGTGCTGGCGAACTATCAGCAGGGGCATGCGCGACTGTTTGATTATGGAACCGAGGTCCATGAGCAGCTGCTTAGCCTGTTAGAACGCTTTGGCCCACAGCGGAAGGCGCATTATCCGAATATGCCCTTCTGGCGGCTCAAGGGGGACGGGTTTTGGGATCTTCAGAATACTGAGTTCTGTTCGACCACTGGCAGTAAGCAACCGCCCGTTAGCGAACTTGTGGAACATAACGTCGCAGGCGGGTTTGATGAAGAACACTTTGCGCTGCTGAATAAGAACAAAAACCTGATAGGCTCGCTGGCGCAGCAGATCCTTGAAGCGCATTTTCCCGAAAGCATTCAGGAAGAGATCGCGGATGAGATGGGTTTTGATATTCAGCAGATCCGTAAGGTTCGCGATCCGCTGTTCCGCCAGCAGGTGCTGCGTGCTTATAACTATGAGTGCGCAATCTGCGGGTTTAACATGCGGCATGATAACGCCTCTGTTGGACTTGAAGCCGCGCATATCAAGTGGAAGCAGTTTGGCGGACCGTGTGAGATCCAGAACGGACTGGCACTGTGTGCGATTCATCATAAGGCGTTTGATAAGGGATCGATTGGGCTGGATGAGAGTATGCGGGTGCTGGTTTCCGAGGCGGTGAATGGGGGCGGGATTGTTGGGCGGCTGTTCTGGGATTTTGCCGGGAAGCAGATTGCGTTGCCGATGGTCAAAGGGAATTATCCAAGGGAGGGGTTTGTGGAGTGGCATTGGAGGGAGGTGTTTAGAGGATGAGTGCGAAGGCCGGACTCGCCAAATCAAACTAATCAACTGAATTAATTAAATATAAAAACACCAAACCTTAGTCTATATACTCACTTGTATACTCAATCAATTTTAGTTAGCAATCATTCAAAACCAATGAGTTAAAAAAATGCATGTAATCCCATTTTTAGAAAATTTCTTTAGCAGAGACAAACTGAAACTCTCTACTTCAGTTGGTCTTAGCTAATACCCCAGGATAGTGTTTCGCAATAATGTCATTCATCATTTCTATCAGCTCCAAACGCTTGAATGTGAGATGGGCTGTTCCCTTCTGAAAGTAGCGGATGCTGAAGTATTCATCCTCGTAAGCATTCTTAGCCGGGTTATCCCGAATATGTTCCACCAATCGGATAGATATATCACCACGGTTGTCAGGTATTGGTTTGCCATCAAGTAAAAACAGCATCCGCTCAAGGTCAGCCAACTGATCCCTCCGCCAACCCCAGTTAAGGCTAAAGCCCCAGCGGTTATGAGTTACCAAATTGTTAATGATTATCTTCTTACCAAAGCTGCAGGGGCTATTGGTTTTATAATCCCACGACAGGCCTTTGAAGACGTTAATGATCCCGCGCTCAAATACTTCCGTTTTGTTCAGATGTAACTGTTCAAAAGTACTGAGAATGTTCGCCTCACTGATAGTAGGAAGATCGCCCTCCTCCAGGTTTTTGTGCCACTGGTCGCGAGCCTGTGCATCCATTAAGGCCATCATGCCGGATTTCAGCATCAAATCGCGCCAGATACTACTGTCGATATTGCGGGTGACGGCAGGCATCGCTTTATCTGCCTTCTCAGTTAGCCAACTATCGTAGCGGTGCCCTGGCTTCATCGCCCAGTCTTGCGCTGTACCACCGCCAATTTCTGAGGTTAACCGTGAAATGGCATCAAGCTGTTCAATGAGTTGTTCTATCTGTTTTAGTGCGGAATCGCGTCCAGTGACTACACGTTCGATACTGGTCGAAAGAATGAGCTCATTGTGTTCCGTCAATACTTCTGGTTCTGTTTGCATCGTTAATTGTCCATAAAAGCAAACACGCCTGCCGGGAGTGGCAGGCGCATTATGCGATGAATAAAAAAGGTGGGAAGTTCAGATGTAAAAATCAGGAATGGGGCTCGAAGAAATCAAGTATTTATTAATCCGGTAGCTCGCCTGGCTCTGAGAATATCGGTGGCGGTCAGGAATGGTGTTTGATCTTGCCAAGTGAATCCCTTACGGTCAGTGCGTACCAGTTCATAGCGTTCCACCAGGAAATTCACTGCATCAGCAAGCGTAATACCAGCTTCAATATGCTCTTGGATGGCCTCGTCGTCGTGAAATGGCGTGTCGTTAAGTGTCAGGCCGTAATGGTGTTCCAGCAGATACGTTAACAGTTGCTGCCAGACCTGTACGGGCGACAGGCGTGACGAAACCGGCACCGTGGTCGGTACAGTTGAAATGTGCATAATTTGGGTCCTGATAAAAGAAGAGAGAAGACGTTATTGGGCGGGATAAACAGTGAGGTAAACGTAGCCCCAGCTACTAAGGGTATCAGCTATACAAGTTAGACCTGTAAGCTGAATGGTCATCTGATGTTGCTGCTGTGGATTTAGCTCACCGGAGCGCAACATATTTTCTAACTGCTCTATAAACAGTGGGAAAGCATTTTCCAGGCCTTGTAGCTGCTCTGGGCTAAAGCTTCCCGTCAAACCAGCCCTGTCAGCCAGGTAATGCAGCCGGTTGCCTTCCTGAACTAATCTTGCGCCAAATCGTGGGGTGATATCGCTTTGTAGCCCCCATTCATGGGATAGTGTGAATGGCATGAAAACCTCCGTTTAAAGCAACCCCTGCTCAGCAAAAGAAACCACTTCATTCCCAACAACCAAATGATCCAACACACGCACTTCTACCAGTGCTAACGCTTTCACTATCAGCTGAGTGATGTGTTTATCCTGCTGACTGATTTCTGTCGTACCTGACGGATGGTTATGAGCCAGTATGACTGCAGCAGCATTGTGCTTCAGTGCCAATTTAACCACTTCGCGGGGATGAACTTCGGTTTGGCTGAGTGTGCCGGTAAACAGTGTTTCGCATCTCAGCAGGCAGTGCTGATTGTCGAGATACAACACCATAAAAACTTCACGCTCCTGATGAGCCATCTGTAATTGCAGCCAGGTTTTAGTGAATCTGGTGGAAGTAAATGACTCACTCGGTTGACGCTGATATTTCTCCAGCAGTCGTAACGCCCGACGAATGATGCGTTGCTCGTTTGCAGGAAATATCGGGGATAAATTGAATACAGACATATTTGCTCCTTAAAACAAAAAGCCTCGCCGGTTTATTGGCAAGGCCTAGCGAAAGGGATAATAAAAAGGTTCATGAAACAAGCTGCAGCATATTCTCAGCCATCACCCACAGAGCACGGTTGAGCTTTACATCACCGTCGATACCTTTAACAGCGCGTGTATGGGCGCGTTTACCTTTAGTGGTTCGTCCAGACAGACCGCCTTTAATCAGGTTTTCCTGAATGCGCTGATAAGTGGTCCACAGGTCGTTACTTTCATCCTGCCAGCGGCGTGGGGATAGGATTTGCGATTCCGTCACCGGCTGATGCTCTTCACCAAAGCGATAGGTTAATGCTGCTTTCGCCATCGCCTGTTGTGCTAGTGGCGGTAACAAAAGCGACTGCATTGCATTGCGCTTCTCCTCCACCCGGTCAAATATCCCCAGTACCTCGTAAGCCCCTTCAATGACTTTCTCCACCACGTTACCCTTATGGGGAACACGCACTTCACCAAAACTCTCACCGCAAATCAGCCCATTTTGGCAAACCGATCTAAATAGCCCCGGCAGCATCTGGTATGAGCTGGAACCGTCATGGCTATTAAGCAGAATAATTTCCGGCACTTGCTTGCCAGTGATTTGGCCTTCGCGGCGCAGGCGCAGCATATGTTTAGTGTGTTCACGCTTGCTCTGATCCCGCACACGAGTCTGGCAGGCGAAGAACGGCTGGAAGCCTTCTCGCTGCAGGTTATCGAGAATGGTTATGGTCGGGATGTAGGTGTATCGGTCACTACGTGATTCATGCTTTTCTTCACTAAAGACACTCGGTACGTAATGCGCCAGTTCATCATGGGTTAGAGGACGGTCGCGGCGAACCAGGTTGACCGCACCAAAGCGGCTGGCTAATTTCATGATAATTTCCTTAGGTTTTGGGGCATAAAAACAAAAGCCCCTGCTCCGTAAGGAGGCAGGGGCGATATGCAGGTTCAGTGATCGTTGCAGCAGAAGGCGGCTCAGAAGTTGTCCAAGATCCGTAATATCTGCGCCATCAGGGCAGTTATCAGCGCGGTCACCAGCAGCGTGGCTGCTTCTCTGGCTGCATCTATGCTGTCGTCATCGCGACCGGCCTGACGAAAGCGGATTTCAATAAATTGTCGGGCTTGCTGACCGCCGTACCAGGTCAGAACCTGACCCAAAGCGGTCACCAGCATTTTCAGAAAAATCATAGGGTTTGCTCCGGACTGCCTGACGGCAGTCCGTTGGTGATGTGACGTCTTTTATGGAGGGAGATGAAACAGAGAGAATACTCAGTTATAGGTGTAGCGCCACGCCCCTTTGTCGGTGGTGACTACCACTTCCGAAGCCACGCACTCATTGTAAAAATTTACTTTGACGGACTGCCCGTAGCGCAGAGTGATCGGCAGAATGGTTTCCTTGTTAACGGAGGACATAAACTTTTTGTTGTCGATGCGGCAGTTGCCCCGATTAACGTCAATGTTTTCAACTTTCACACTGTCATCCAGCGAGGTGACCACTACAGTGGCGTAGCGTGTTCCGGCAGGATGAACATAATCACTGGTCTCCACTTTTATTGGAGACGTTGGCTCGGCCAGCGCCGAAGCAGACAGTAAAAACAGTGCAGATATCAACCATTGTTTGATTTTCACAGCGTATTCCTTTTAAGAGAAACGTATCGCCGGGACATGAATATCATCATTCATTACCAGCGATAAACGGTAAAAACATTTACAAATCAGAGTGATGCCTTTGCCACACAGCCGTGTGTGCCAAACTCGGGCAGCACCTTCGCCGCCCCAACTAGTGTGAAGGTAGCTGGCTTAACACCTTCGCCGGATACCAAGACTTGTTTGCCGTTACGCAACTGTGTCCAGGCCAGTACCAGGTTATTGCTGCCGACACGACTTTCAGACTCACTGATATCAATGGACTCCCCACCGTCAATGCTGACCTGGAGGTTTCCATCCTCATCCATACTGACTTCATGCCCGTTAGCGTCCGTAAATATGACCGTGGCTGGCTGTGAGCCGTAATCCTCACAGGACAGATATAACTGCGATTGACCTTTCCCCTTGATAACAAACTCTGATACGCCTTGGCCCCAACCGCTGGACCAAGTGTCCTTATTTCCGAAAGCCTGCGCCATGACCGGAACCAGGCCACAGACCAGCACCAACGCGCTGAGAGATGAATTGTTCATGAATGTATCCTTTTGTGAGTAAAGCAAATTGTCCTGACGGACGGGAATGCAGGCTCATTCCCTGATGAGCCCGCAGATATACTGATAATGCGGCAGAGCCTGAATGAATCTCGGGTCCTGAAAAATGCGAGTGATATGGCTGTTTCGCACAAAACCGCTGAGGGTCATCACCACATCAGTGATGGCTGAAAGGGTGAACACCTGAATGCGATCTTTCGATACGGCCACCAAGTACCACTCCCCGTCCAGACAGATAAGCCGGTAAGGGGCCACTGCAGACTGCTGATGACCCTGATGCAGAAAGTGAACACGGCGATTACGGATGATGGCCTGAACGATAGCCTGGAAACCACCAAACAACGCAGGTGCCTGACGTGGCGGGGCATTCCAGATAATGCAAGGGGAATCCTGACCACTGTCGAGCAACACCGACAGCAGCCTGGGATCCAGAGTAGGAAAGTAATGCGCCACGCTGGTTATCCGGGCAAAGCGGAGAATGTCGCTGTTGGTGCGAAAGGGACCCCGGGCGTCCAGGAGCCGGAAGCTTCCACGGGAATATTCGATGTCGAGATAACGCAGACGCTCACGCAAGTCGCGCTGAACGGTGCGCTCAGAAACGCCAAACTCCTGAGCCAATTGTCTGACGCTGAGTGATTCGCCCATAAAGAGGCGACTGACCAGGATGGCGAGACGGCTGGCCAACCGATCATAGCGGTGTCCCTGTTCAGACATGTTATATGCTCCCAGCAGAAAATATTGGTACCAGTCATCTGCTGGCAGTGAAAAATGGATTAGCGGGAAAGACGTTGCTGCCGGAGCCAGGCTACTATGATGCAGGCCGGTATGGTGACCCGATAAGCCGGACCCGCAATGTCGGAAATCATCCACGCCGAACTGAGCGCAATGGCGACGGGACCAGCAATAACGGACAGTGCTCTGGATGCCACCACCACCGTGCCCCAAGTGGCGACGCCTCCTAGTGAGGTAATGACGCTTGCAGACAGTACGGTGGCAAGCTCCAGTGCAGCCAGCGAGGAGGTACGTATGGCTGCCTGTACTGCCATCAAAATGAGCTGAGGGGTGGGGTTGGTTAGGTCGAGTTGCATATTGCGGGAAAAGGTAGCCAGTTCTTCGGGTGTCATCTGGTCCAGGCTTTTCTCCAGCACCTTCATCAGCAGGCACAACTCAATGGTCTCGGTGGTGCTTTTCAGGTTGAAGTTCACATCAAGTTTGTCGCAAACATCACCGAGGATTTCTCGATAGGTCACGCCCTGCCCCAGCCTAATCAAACTTACCAGCGTATTGGCCCCGTAACGCTGAAGTTCAGCCGCGATCAGTTGCCAGTAGCGGCGGTGTTCCGGTGCCAGCAGACGGTATTCCGGGGTGCTGGTCAGGCTCTCTGTCCAGCGGATGTCGCCGTCACGAGGGTCAGTGGTCAGAATAGAAACCAGTAGTTGCAGCTCTTCATTGCTGCACTGGCCCAGCAGGTTTAAATCGGGGTCGTTACGGTAGACAGCCATTAATCTTCCTCAGTCAGTGTGGTGAGAGTTCACACTTTAAGGGGGGCTGTGGCACGGATATGTCTTCTGAAATGGTGATTTTTTACGCGGATGGAGTTGAATGCGACACTGAGTGTCATAGTCCCGTGACAACTACGGCTAAAACATACACACTGAGATCGGAAGCTGCCGCCATCCATTATGATGATATATTTCTGATTTTATAATGAATTACTGCATTTGTTCGAACAAAGACTGTATAGCCAGATCCATCAGTTCTGAGTGGCCCATACTGTGTTTTTTTGATAATTCCTTAAGCATCCTGATGCTTTCTTTGCTCAAGCCGAGAAGTCCTGCAGTCTGTTTTTTATCCGTCTCTTTTCTTTTTTCACGTACCTTCTTTTGTGACCAAGCTTTAGTCAACGAGGTGACTAACTCTTTAAAATTGTCTTCTCTTGTAAGTAGATAAAGCTGTGTGATTAATGCGTATTTACTATCACTCTCCGTGAGAGGTTCTAAATCAGCCAGGGACATATTTTTTTTCTTTAAGTAACAAACTGAAAAAGAAACCGACTCTTTGCTTTTCATCAAAGAAGTGACATTGACCTCACGCCTGCATATCTCTTTATCTCTCTTGTAGTTACAGGATAAATGTGAAATAAGAAGATTTATTTCAGTATTTTTGAATGGAAACAAACTTAATAAGGTAAAAATGGATTTATAGCGTTCTTTATGTCCGCCTACGACTCTGGGCAGACAAAATGTATCAGAAACGCATTGAGCTTGCTGCTTACCCCCCACATCACTGTAGAGATGTATATTATCCGCTCTGAGCAGTTTAAACACACCTTTCCATTCGAGCTGCATCAGATTCCACCAGAAATAGTGGCATGCCTCGATA
The DNA here is from genome assembly GCF_014895985.1 of Enterobacter cloacae complex sp. P2B. Lineage (NCBI taxonomy): Bacteria > Pseudomonadati > Pseudomonadota > Gammaproteobacteria > Enterobacterales > Enterobacteriaceae > Enterobacter > Enterobacter cloacae complex sp. P2B. Next base: position 96,130 of record NZ_JADBQQ010000008.1, read on the forward strand.
TCATTTTTAAGCCATACAATATAACCATCGGAGAAAGCGTCACTTTCTACATCTTTTACAAGTTTATTTATCTTATCAAAAGGAGATTTTATTTTGTCAGAAGCAACACCCGAACAAATAAAATCTATTAATGCCGGGGCATTATTGGCTATCTGAGGGAAATTTGAGTTTGCTATCGTTATATTTAGCGAAATTAATATGCGCCCGAGCATAGACAATGGAAAGGTTGAAAGATATTCCCTTATCAGCATTGGTTCATCTCCTGCCAATCCCTGAGCAGATTTGATTCTCATCCTTTTTATACGCTCATCACTCATGTCAAGTTCCTTCTCTCAAGCCTCCTTTTAGGATAACTTAAGCCAAGGTGATAATGAAGATTTTTCATGTTAAAAATGATGCCTGATAGAGGAAAAAACAAGGAAAAAACGTTCCATTCATAGCACGAAATTCCTTTAAATACTGGGACTGATGGCACTTTAATAGCATAGTCAATCAACTTCCCCATACAACGTTAACTCCAGAGTGACTGAAGGACCAGCCAGGAGCAGGTTGATGGTGCATGGCCACCGAATGTACACACTTTACATAGCACAAACTGTCGGATTGGTAATATATACCTGATACATCCTTTCTCTCTGTTACGCTTAAAGCTATGGGTTATCTTCATAACCCTTCAGTAATCAGAAATGATTTAATCAAGATAGGTTGAAACATCAAATCTCAGTTTTAATTACCTGACACATTATTTTTAAGAGTATTTTTTTACAGCTCCAGTCATTGATGTGAAAAAATAAACCACTGGAGATTTCAACAATGAACAAAACCTTTAATCCTTTCTGGCAACAACGTATTACCGACACCTTACTGAACGCCCTTAAGGCTTATCCGCGAGTATTAATGCTGAGGGTTGATCTACGACTACCCAATGTTCCAGCAGCTACAGATGCTGCTGTCATCTCCCGATTCATAGACTCTCTGAAAGTAAAGATTGCAATGTACCTGCTTCGTAAACACCGCGAGGGCAACCGAAAACGCATGACCGACCTGCGTTATATCTGGGCAAAGGAATATGGAGAACGCAACGGTAAAAAGCACTATCACATGGTGTTGTTGCTTAATCGCGAAGTCTGGTGTTCCGCAGGCAACTATAACGATCCGGCTTCACTAGCAGGTTTAATCAAACAGGCGTGGTGTAGCGCCTTACGGGTGGGTACTCAGGAGTATGCAACGCTGGCACACTTTCCGGAAAGCCCTGTGTACTGGATTGACCGCGGGAATAAAGAGCAACTACAGGAGGCATTAGTACGGGCTTCATATCTTGCAAAAGACCATACCAAAATTACCGGTGATGGCGAACGTAATTTTGGATGCAGCCAACGCTGATTTTCCCGTCAAGATTCGCCCCTGCCTATCGAGGCCGATAAGGCGCTCAGGTATTTTTTTACTGGCAATCCCTATCTTCTGAAGGAGTACTGGCGTGCAATAGAACTCAACCACGCCGGACTCCTCCCATCATTAATTTTCAGAGGGAGAGATTCCATGGCTACTATCAATAACCCCATTCTTAGTGCTGAAGACCCGCTTATAGACATGACTTTTATCACTACATATACCGGCATGACCGACAAGTGGTTTTATAAACTTATTCAGGACGGAGTTTTCCCAAAACCCATCAAGCTGGGACGTAGCTCACGTTGGTTTAAAAGCGAAGTGGAGAGCTGGATGCAGCAACGCATTGAGGATTCACGGGGGAGCTGTCTGCGATGAAAAGACAGTACACAGCGGAATGTATGCCACTGATAATTCAGAAACACAAAAACCAGCCCTCAGAGAGAAAACACTTCGAACAAATCACCGGAGCTGTCGCTCCGGCTCGGATTAATACGTTACTCAAAGTAATCCATGTCCAGTTTGGGCACTTTAACCAAACGAGAGGAAACGCCAACCTCGTTTTCAATCATCAAATGAACTAAACGTTCACCATCAACCAGTACCATTCCCTCAACGGAATGGGCAAAATCTCGCGCCTGAGAAGTAAAGCCGGAAGTAGTAATAAATACTCCTCGTTTGGCCTTCTGTCCGGCCAGCGCACCATAGAACGCCTGAAGTTCAGGGCGACCAACAGTGTTCTGCCAGCGCTTAGCCTGCACGTAAACTTTTTCCAGCCCCAATTTATCAAGTGAAATAATTCCGTCGATACCACCATCTCCAGTACCACCTACGCGCTGAAGATCATCCCGATGTCCGCCATATCCCAGACGATGAAGAACATCCAGGACGATAACCTCAAAACGCGCTGGGGATACCTGCAACAAGTTTTCCAGTAACTCATCAGCAACAGCATCCCGTAGCTCTTTTAACGCTTGATCAAGACGATCGTCAGGGCTGCTTTTTGCCAGCTCTTCCTGGTTCGGTGCCGCTGGTCTTGGATCAAGATCGACAGCATCTGGCTGCTGTTTTAACTTCACATTCATGAAATCAAAGGCCAGGTGGTTCACTTCCTCTTCGGCGAGTGGCTGGGGATGGGCCTGTACCCATTTAACCCCGTCGGGCGTTAAGCACCATTTTCCTCTGGATAAACTTTGCGATAATCCAGCTCGCTTCAGACGGTCATGTGCCCAGCCTGCCCGGTTTTTATAAACCAACTGACCACTGGCTATCACTTCTGCTCGCTGATTATCATCAAGATTAAGTGCATCTGCCGCAGCTTCATGCGCATCGCGAGCAGGTACGCCCTCAGGTTTACCTGCCAGAAAACGGAGTACTGGCTCTATAAATTTATCGTATGTAGGAACAGCCATATAAACATTCCTGCTAAGGTTTTTATTAGACGGTTGAGTCAAACCAATCAGCTGGAGTCTGGTAAGTTACTTAGCAACTGAGTGTACTTCCAACTGGTGAGGAGATGAACATATACCTCATTGATTTTACTGACCAAGATAAAATTTCATCTCAACATCATAAATCAAAAAATAACACCCCTGCCATCTCATCCAACCGCATTTTTGCTACTCCCCACTCCGGCATAGCTTGTCCCATCAGCCGGTAAAAACGCTCGCTATGGTTATGCTCGGTAATATGACACAGCTCATGCAGGATCACGTTATCAATACGCTTACGCAGTGATTAATTGTCCGATTTCCATCAAGTTAACATGACCCTCATTGATCCGAGATCAATGACGAACATAGCCATGAACACAATGATTTTTTATATAGAAAACGTGAACTAAAGGGCCATAGGTGAGTTGGCCCTTGCATATTAAAATCCGCGCATCCCATTGATGAACGTTTCAATCACATCGCGCACACGGTCATAGACCCGAGCTCGCACGCTTTTGCGTTCCAGAATCTTTGGCGTCCAGGTCAGCGTTTCCGCTACCTCATCCTCTCGCGGCATCACGTCGGTAAAGAGGTAGTTTTCCAGTAGGCCATTCAGCTTAATGGAATCGAGTCGCTCTTCGCTGCATAGAATAGCCAGTGCCTTGCTTTTTTCCTGTTCGACATAGGCTTCAAACACCTGAGTGATATCTTCGTCATGCGAGGCATGCAGCAGGCTTTTTTCAATAAAGTTATCGATAAGCTCACGTTTACTGCGCAGCGTGACGTCGCTATCGACAATATCCATGATCTTTTTCTTCTGCTCCTGCTGTTCTTTTGGCGGCATAGCCTGAATGCCAGCCAATAGACGCAAAATGTAGCCGACGTTAATTTCGTCGCGATGAATCAGCGAGACTTCAAAATCCACGTCTTCAAGAATCGAGACTTTCTCTTTGCTGGAATGCTTTTTCACCTTGTCGTGGATATCGAGGTATTTACTGGTGAAATCGGCCAGCGTCTGGTCCGAGAGCGGTTTCGCCGCATCGTCAAAATCGGCAAAGCTTTCGAGGATATTTTTCAAACGCATTACATCACGGAACGCCGTTACAAACGCCAGTTGTGCTTCTTCATCCGGTAAATCGTCCACGCTTTCCACCGTTGGCGTCAGCGTTAACAAGCGATCGACAGCGTCCTGATAATCCCCGAAGTACTCATCAAAGGGTTTCACCAGCACCGTAGAAGAGGCATCTTTGTTCGAGAACAGGGCAATCGCATCGTCGGTGGCTTTCTTCAGATTACGGAAGCAGACGATATTCCCGTGGCTTTTCTTCTCGTTGAGAATGCGGTTAGTGCGGGAAAACGCCTGCACTAGGCCGTGAAAACGCAGGTTTTTATCAACGTACAGTGTGTTTAGCGCCGGGCTGTCGAAGCCGGTGAGGAACATATTCACCACCAGAAGAATATCGATGCCTTTCTCTTTGGTACGCTGAGCAATATTTTTGTAGTAGTCGTAGAAGCTCTTTGAATCATTGGCTGAGTAGCTGGTGCCATACAGCTCGTTATAATCCTTGATAAAACTATCCAGATGATCGCGACTCGAGGTATCAACTTTCGAGCCCTGCGGCAGGCTAATATCCTCTTCATCCAGCAGACCGTTTACCGCCTCTTTATCACCTTTGTCCGCTTCATTGGCGGCATAAGTGAAGATGGTGGCAATTTTTAATGGCTTGTAGTTGGCATCCGCCGCCTGCAGTACGGCCTGCTTTTCTTTAAAGAGTTTGTAGTAGGTGATCAGCATATCGACTGACCCGACGCAGAACATCGCGGTGAACTCGCGATTGCGAGTCTTGGCGTTATGATGGGCAAGGATATAGTCGGTGATTTTGCCCAACCGGATGTCGCTTTCCATCACCTCTTTGGTGTCGATATCTTCCACATCGATATCGATCTCATTGCTGCTCTCTTTGCGTTTGTAAGTGCCGACATATTCCACGGCAAAGCGCAGAACGTTTTCATCGCGGATGGCGTCGACAATCACGTATTTATGCAGGCATTTATCGAACAACAGCTCGGTGGTCTGTTTGACCCCATTGGTGATATTGACGTTATCGGCAAAGATTGGCGTCCCGGTAAAACCAAACAGCTGGGCATTCTCGAAGAAATTCACGATCGCTTTATGTGTATCACCGAACTGACTGCGGTGGCATTCATCAAAGATAAATACAATGCGCTCTTTGCGCAGGTGTGCGAGCTGCGCTTTATACCCTTCATGGGTGATGGCGTTATTCAGCTTCTGAATGGTGGTCAGGGTCAGTTTGGTGCTGCTTTGCTTGAGATGTTTTATCAGCGTACCGGTGTTGTTGGTGGTGTCCACGCTGTCTTTCGCAAAGCCGTTGAACTCTTTCGCCGTCTGATAATCCAGATCTCGGCGATCGACCACAAAAATAACCCGATCCACTTCCGGCATCTCCATGATCACCTGGCTGGCTTTAAACGAGGTCAGCGTTTTACCGGAGCCAGTGGTATGCCAGATATAGCCGTTCTCCGGCCGTCCCTGCTTGTGGAGATTTTCCTTCACATGACGGATCATCGCCTCACAGGCGTAAAACTGATAGGGACGCATCACCATCAGGCACTTACGGGTTTCGTTTAGCACCGTGTAGTGGGTGATCATTTTGGCGATGTGGCACACTTTCAAAAATGCGTCTGTGAATTTCTCCAACGCTTTTAGCGGGTTATTCTTTTCATCGGTCCAGAAGAAGGTCTGTTCGAAATGGTTGGCACGATTGTTGGCGTAATATTTAGTATCCACGCCGTTGCTGATAATAAAGATCTGCACATACTGGAACAGGCCGCTGCCGACCCAGAAGGCATCCCGATGGTAACGATCGATCTGGTTAAAGGCCTCTTTCAGCCCCAGGCCGCGACGCTTCAGCTCGATCTGCACCAGCGGCAGGCCGTTGATCAGCAGTGTGACGTCGAAGCGGGTTTTACGCGTGTTTTGCTCTGCGTTGAACTGCTTCACCTGGCTCGTCACCTGAAATTCGTTCTGGCACCACTCCTCTTTATTGATAAAGCTGAGCCACTTCTCGGTGCCGTCATCACGCAATAACTGGTAGCGATCGCGCAGAATTTTGGCGCGATCGATGACTTCATTACCTTTTGTCAGGTGCAAGAAAATACGGTTAAATTCGCTGTCCGTTAGTGGGGCAGATTCCAGTCGGTTATGGATTTCAATCTGCTTTCGCAGGTTGGCTTTCATACTGGTTTCATCGGTGACATTTACCCGTTCGTAGTGCATGCCAACCAGTTGTTCCACCAGTTGCGCTTCTAACTCGTATTCGCTTTGCGTTGCCATCAGTGTGTAGTGCCTTTTTTTATTTTGCAGTCCCGGAGTTGGTCGGACCGGATGATTATTATATAAACATTTGCTGGAGCAGGCCCTGCTTCCAGGTTTTTAGCTTGTCCAGCTCTGCTTTTTTGACGGCAATTTTATCGTCGAGAGAAGAGAGGAAGTTGGCAATTTTTGTTTGCTCTTCCAAGGAAGGATACATAAATTTTGTTTTCTTCGCATTCTCAATGGTATAAGTCCCAACCGTTGTAATTGCAGCATGATTAACGATCTGTGTGAGAACTTTTGGGCTATTAAACACATGGTAGAAAAAATCCGAATTTATTTCATTATTTTTCTTGAACCATAAGACATTTCCATCTTTAAAATAGAATGGGTTATCATTTCTAACTTGATGAATTATGCCTAATGTTCCAACCCCACTAACTAGAAAATCACCGACAGCAGGAACCCCATACTTATCTTTTAAGTAAGTATAATTATCTTCGGTTATGAATATTTCACTTTTAAACTTTTCTTTCTTAGATAAGCTTACGAGTTCTCTTGTTCTATAAAATGGAACTCCTTCATTTACCCAATCATCCTGTAAAACTCGTTTACTAGATCCAATAGTGAAGAAGTCGGAGAATTTCCTCATAGTCCATTTTGGAAAAGTCCTTCCATGGTTATCCTTAAACCGCACTTCCTGACTAAAAATCTTCTGCATCATGCCTTTTTTGTACCTGCACAGCAGGTCGTACTGCTTGCTCAGTAACTTAATTCTTTCGTCAACAGAAGAGAGAAAATCGGAAATTTGGATTTGCTCTTCGAGCTCAGGAAATGTAGCACGCCACTCACATAAGTTTTTAAAATAAAGTCTAGTTCTAGTACCTCCTGCTTTTTGTTGAATAGCAAATAGTTTGAACTCATCAGTATGATTCAATTTCGAAAGAAGAAAGTAATTATTTAAACCTTTTCCTGTAAAGACAGGGTATTCTTTACTTACAGCTATTTCAGGCAGTTTATTATTAAGATTAAAGTGGAATGTGTTATCATCACTCATGTGTCGATAAGTAATATATCCAAATGGAACTACACCATACTCACCATCATTCTGAAGCTCACGATCAGCAAAATACTCCGCCTGGGGTTTCAACCCTTGTCGAGAAGAAGAATAAACAGGTATGTCAGTATCAGAAGACACCTTTTTTTGGTAATTCTGTAGATAATCACCTAAGCGAATTTTAGTCCATTCTTTAGAGAATTTGCTGAAACGAAGTTTCGGTACCATCACTTACCTCCTGCAACCAGCGCAAACGGCACATCAATCCCTAGTTCCTCACAGAATCCAGCAATAGTCTTATCAATCTCCGCCACTTTCCCTTCTAGCTCTCGAATTTCCTGCGCCACCGCGTTGAGATCAATCTCCTCTTCAGCTTCAAAAGTATCAACATAGCGCGGGATATTGAGGTTGTAATCGTTATCACGGATCTCTTCCAAGTTAGCGATATGACTGTACTTCTCAACAGTTTTCCAGTCGTTATAGGTATCGGCGATTTTATCGATATGTTCCGGTAGCAGGCGATTCTGAGTTTTCACCTTTTCAAAGTCATTGCTGGCATCGATAAATAGAATACTGTCGTTGTGCTTGCGACACTTGCGCAGTACCAACACACAGGTCGGAATGCTGGTGCCATAGAAGATATTGGCTGGCAGACCGATCACCGCATCAATGCAGTTCAGCTTCTCAATCATAAACCGACGGATATGACCTTCGGCGGCTCCCCGGAACAGCACGCCATGTGGTAGAACCACCGCCATGGTGCCGTCATCTTCCAGGTGATGGAACATATGCTGTACAAACGCCATGTCTGCTTTGCTCGACGGTGCCAGTTTACCGTACTGGGCGAAGCGGTCATCGTTCATAAACAGCGGGCTGGCACTCCACTTAGCGGAGAACGGTGGGTTAGCAACGATGGCGTCAAATTTCAGATGCGTATGCTGCGGGTGCTCCAGCGTATCTTCCTGAATGATCTCAAAGTCTGCATAATGAACCCCGTGCAGAATCATGTTCATACGCGCCAAGTTATATGTGGTACGGTTCATCTCCTGACCATAGATTTTACCCACCGACGAGGCTTCGCGTTTTACGCGCAATAACAAAGAACCAGAGCCACAGGTTGGGTCATACACGTTTTTCAGCTTGAGCTTGTGAGTGGTGACGATTTTAGCCAGCAGGGTGGAAACTGGCTGCGGAGTATAGAACTCACCGGCTTTCTTACCTGCGCCTGAGGCGAACTGGCCGATCAGATATTCGTAGGCGTCGCCCAGAATATCGGAGCTGGCTTCACTCAGATTAAAGCTCAACTTGTCGAGTTCAGTAATCACTTTACCAATCAGCTCATTTTTCGCTTTTGCTGTACTGCCAAGCTTGCTAGAGCCTAAATCAAGATCTTCAAACAAGTTGCTGAAGTCATCCGCGGAGTCGGTGCCCAACGTGCTTTGTTCAATGCTGCGTAGGGTAGTGGCGAGGTCTTCCAGAATAAAGCCGGTGCCTGCACCTTTGGGATCTTTAGCCACACGTTCTGCCATGGTGTGGAACAGATCGGTTGGCGGCAAAAAGTAGCCTAAGGACGGTATACTATCCTCTTTTACTGCGTCAACAATGTCCTGATACGCTGGATGTTCAGGAGTCAGCTCGTTGTACTGAATGCCATCTTCCGCCAAAATTTTGTTAGCGTAAGCAACGAATTTTTCAGAAAGATATTTATAGAAAATAAAACCTAAGCAGTAGTCGCGGAATTCATCGGCATTCATCTTACCGCGCAGAGTATCGGCGATATTCCACAGGCGGCCTTGCAGTTCACTTAAATTTTGCGCTTCAATCTGGGGAGACATAATAAACCTTACTCATTGATTATTTTGATAAATTTTCTATTTTGGCAAAATAATATTGTTGTTTTAATTTTATCAAGTTGTACTCGTAGTAATCTTTCATCTTGAGATGAAGATACAGCTCACCTATCGCTTGTTGCTTTTTTAGTCCAGGTAAATCGAGTTCAAATTGACGAACCATTTGCAGAGTTAACTTGGGTACAGTTGACCCCTGCAGAACAAATGATTTTTGTTGGGCTATAGCTTTGCTCTCATTGAAATGCCAAATCCAAAATAATGGAGAAACTCTGCTAACATCCAACTCGACCTTAACAAAGTTATTGCCCAATATTCGCCCTGTATGCTCCTGCTTAACAAGAACAGCTTTAGCATTCGCTAAGTTAATAATGACATCATTTTCTCTTGTCACTTTTAGTAACGTCGTACTCTTAACCACCTGTTCTTTATCAGAAACTATCACTTCAGGTTGCCAGTCATCGATCTGATGCAACTGTGCTGTATAGAAGCGATACTCTTTACCTGATTTTTCCGACTCTATGCGTGACAGGTTTACTCCGGGGATAAAATTTGCAATGTCGCTATAAACGATTTTTCCCATTTTTATCCTCGTAAAATCGGGGGCTACGCCCCCTTTCGCTTAGTTAATGGCACCAGCAGTTGGCGCTTTCACTGTCGAAAAACTCGACAAGCAAACCTTCACCAAACACCGCTTTTAATTTCCCTTCAATTGCATCACAGCCAGAGGTATCAGTGCCATACACTGATACCGCCACCCTTGATGGACGACTTTTTTTCAGTGCATCAAGTATATGGCTGTCATTTTCCCCCATACTCCATCCATAGATCACGATACTTTCCTTTTTCTCTGGCAGTACTTCACGGTAAACAGTGTCAAGATAACGACTACGAGCAATCGCATTTAGTTTTTGCTTACTTGTCCCTTCAGAAACAAAAACTGGTGTAACTGCTGCAGAGCTCCATTGCTGAGAAATTTGCTGAAGATAAGTTCCGTCACCATGAGGATTAGTATGTAATTTGGACTCTTGACCACTGAAGTCTTGGGCCAAAATCAAGGAACCATGTGGGTAGAAGACTAAGCCTATCGTCTTGTAACCTCTTACACGATCCTTCCAATGTAAGTCTCTAAATTCACTCCAGTCAAACTGTTCATTAAACAAACGGTTAATGAAGCAATCCTTTAATTTTCCGGTAGTTGTATCCTCAAGCAAAGATGCCCAGTACACAATAAGATCATAATTCAGGGATAAAACCGTCTTGAATCTGCCTATAAAAGAACGAATTTTAACTAGCACATCCGATATCTCATGATGCTCAGGATGATTTTGGCTCACACATTGAATCAACAGATTTCTAAGTAACTTATACCTCTCAGTCGTTGCATTCTCAGGCACACCGAGCTGTTGATTTACTTGAGTTGCAATCCACAGACGATGCAGAATCAACTCAAAATCTTGCGTATCAAATAGTTCGAACAAGGCTGTCAGTTGCCCATCTGAACTGAGCTCGGTCAACTTCTGACATAAGCTACGATAGGCAAAATCGCTATTAACTGCGATACTTGCACCATTCCCCAAAAGTAAAGTATCATCGTAATTGGCCTCAATCTCGGCCCATTGTTTAATTGTCACCATGTTTCAACCCTCGCTTTCATATTTTAGATTTGTGGGTGTTCCGCCAAGAACTCACCCACTCACGTTCAAATAGGTAATTTTTAAAAATTACCTAATCTGAAACTGAGGCCATTAAACAACGAGGTTGTGTTGCTGTCAATTCTTTTCTGTGTAATTTTTCAAAATTACACAGAAAACTATCCATCTCAAGCGCCAAATAACGCTTTAAAGTTTCGTATTTTCAATGAGTTATAATACTCAAAAGGATTTATCTTACTCTTTGCTTTGCAAAATCAAACGGACTAACTCCCTTCTCTCTATTCGCATCCAGATAATCAGCCCACCACTGCAGCATCAACCTACGCTCATCCAAATGCTCAGCCTTATGAATGTAAGCCGCACGAACTGAGCTACGTTCCATATGGCTCATCTGCCGCTCTACCGCATCCCTGGACCACAACCCCGATTCAATCAACGAGCTACATGCCATAGTCCTGAAACCATGTCCACAAACATCGACCTTTGTGTCATAACCCATGACACGCAGCGCCTTGTTCACCGTATTTTCACTCATCGGTTTACGAGGGTTGTGATCTCCAACGAAAACAAAATCACGATTACCACTGAACTTATGGACCTGTCTAAGGATGTCCAGTGCCTGCCGAGATAAGGGCACCAAATGAGGTGTACGCATTTTGGAGCCTCGCTGTGAATGCTTCACTCCTTCAATAGCTTCTCGCTCAGCCGGTATCGTCCACATTGCCGTTTCAAAATCGATTTCAGACCAACGCGCAAAGCGTAATTCACTGGAACGAATGAAGATTAACAAAGTGAGCTCAACGGCCAGACGAGTCATAGGTCGTCCCGTGTAAACGTCAATTCGGTGGAGTAGTTCAGGTAGGCGTTTCAATTCAAGTGCAGGGCGATGGACACGATTACTTGAAGCTACTGCGCCCGCCATTTCCTGGGCTGGATTGTAATCAATCAAGCCACTTTGCACCGCATAGCGCATGATTGCTGTGGTTCGCTGCTGAAGGCGAGAAGCGACTTCAAAGCGACCAGTTGCCTCTACAACTTTAATAGGTGCAAGCAGGTCACGAGTCTTCAACTCTTCAATGCTACTCTTACCAATAGCTAGAAACAGATTATCTTCTAGGCTCTTCAGCACCCGTCGACTGTGTTCCTCTGACCATTTCTTGTTAGTTGCATGCCACTCTCTGGCAACAGACTCAAAGGTAATGGCCTCCTTTGCCTGCTCCTCTTTTACAGCACGCTTATGCTCGCGAGGATCGATTCCAGCAGCAACAAGCCTTCTGGCCTCTTCCCTCTTTTGACGAGCATCAGCTAATGACGTTTCAGGATAAACACCAAACGCCATCAGGTGCTGCTTACCATCAAAGCGAAAACGGAACCGCCAGTATTTTGAGCCGTTAGGGTGAATCAGCAAAAACATGCCATCCCCATCGACAAGGGTGTACTCCTTTTCCTGCGATTTTGCAGAACGCACTTTGATATCTGTCAGAGCCATAAAAGTTCTCCTTCCATGTGCCGCTGTGAGTATACAATTATTATCGAACCAGCATATATACTCGGTTCTATACTCACAAGCGACTTGATGTGGGTTGACTCAGATTGACTTCTGTTGAAAGGAAAATCGCGGAAAGCCTTGTTTGGCGCGGATTTCAGGCACAAAAAAAGACGTCCGTTGACGTCTGTTGATGTTCCGATGGTGCCGAAGGCCGGACTCGAACCGGCACGTATTTCTACGGTTGATTTTGAATCAACTGCGTCTACCGATTTCGCCACTTCGGCACTGAAGGGGATGCGGAAACGTTGTGGATTATACCCGTCGCGCGCCGCCATGCAAGCGACGACGCGCTAAACCCGCGCTAAGTGCCCAAAAAACCAGCGCCCTTTGTCACTCCAGCTCAGACACCGCCAGCCGAATCACCCCTGCCGCCTTCTGCTCCGGCAGCGCCAGCACCTTCGCCCACATCTCCTGCACCATATCGCAGGAGAGCTTCTCTTTGCCCGCCGCCTTCTCCGGCATCTGCAACAGCTGGATGTCCTCGCCGTACTTATCAGCGAGTTCCTTCATAATCGGTCGCACATCCTCGACAGCCGCCTCGCGTTCGGCCTGCGTCACGGTGTGGCGATTTTTGCCGTAGGCCGCGCGCATCATGTCGGCATCGGCCTGCATGCGCCGCGTCATCAGGTCTTTATCCAGCATGCGCATCGGGTTCACGCCGCCCTTCACCATCGGGTAGAGGAAGCGGAAACAGGCGTCGTCGCTCACCTTCTGGATGGCGGCGGTCTGCTCCATGTTGATGGTCATGTAGTTCACCACGTTGGCATCCGGGGCATTTTGCAGGCGCGTCATCTGCAAATGCAGGATCTGCGGCTGGATGGTGTCGATAATGTGCTGCTCCGGCTCGCCGGCCTTTTGCAGGGCGGCCATCTGGTCGAGGATGCGCTGATGCAGCACAGGCTCCTGCTCCTTGATCACCTGCCAGGCGGGCATCGCGTTAAGAGCGGTATCAATTTGCGCTTCCGGAGCGCGCTGCCTGTCGAAGAAGACCCAGAACGCCACGGCGGCAGCCGCGACAACAACAATGACCGTACTGATCCACGTTTTTTTCATCTCGCATCCTTATCCTTGCGTTATGCCGGTTTACACCGGCACGCCGCTGTGGAAGCGAAACTCGTGGTCCGGTGTCGAGATAAGTGTGGCTTCAATTTCGCCAAAAAGCTGTATGCGCGGTGAGATATCGTCGTTGCTTACCTGCTGGGCCAGCGTCAGGTAGTCCTGGTAGTGGCGCGCTTCCGAGCGCAGCAGCGAGAGATAGAACTTCTGCAAATCATCGTCGAGGAACGGGGCCAGCGCGGCGAAGCGTTCGCAGGAGCGGGCTTCGATGTAGGCGCCGCAGATGAGCTTGTCGATCAGCGTCAGCGGTTCGTGAGTGCGCACTTCCTTCAGCATCCCTTTGGCGTAGCGGCTGGCGGTGATTTTAACGTACGGAATGTCGCGGGCCAGCATCGCCTCGCGCACCTGCCAGAAGTGGTGCAGCTCCTCTTTGATCAGCAGCACCATGCTGTCGATGAGCGCCTGGCCCCAGGGGTCGTCGGTTTTGGGCATTACGCTTTTGCCAATCTGCCTGTGGAGGGCGATGAAGTCCGGCTCCGGACCGTCGCGAAAGGTGAACTGTTCGTAGGGTTTGAGCCATTCGAGCAGCGCGTCGGCACCGCTTTCGTCGGCGACGTATTTGCGCACGAGTAATAGCGCGGTCTGGGCGGCCTTGAGCTCGCACACCATGTGGTCGGTGAGCAGCAGCGGCAGGTTCGCCGGGTCGCGGGCTTTATCTATCCATGCTTGCGGGGTCGGGCACTGGAGGAAGTTGAGTACGGGGGCGAGTATCTGCGGGTAATCCATGGTTCTGCCTTGAAAAAAGCGGTGACGCGCGCCACCGCCTGAATCACTTAGTGACGCACGCCGTCGTCGTCTTCGTCGACGTAATCTTCGTCGTCGCCTTCTTCGCCGTCTTCACCGTTCGGATCTTCGAAGTAGGTTCCCCAGCCGTCGTATTCCACTTCAAACTTCTCGGCCAGGTTCATCAGCTGTTCTACCTGCGCGTCGATCAGCTCCGCCTTCAGCGCGCCTTCGCTCAGGATGTCGCAGCAGATGACGGTGTCGCCCTCTTCCACTTCCAGCTCTTCCGGCTCGGTCACTTCGTAACCCAGCTTGAAGGCTTCCACGGCCATTTTTTCCAGCGCTTCAAAGTCGTCCGCAGAGAAATGGTGTTCGATGGTGTACAGCGCGTCCGGATCGCTACCGTCTTCCAACAGCTCTTCAATAATCAGACGCGTCTCTTCGCGTTGCTCTTCCAGTAATTCCGGGTTTGCCATGGCTCAATCCTCTTTAAAGTGCGGCAGATACTTCTATTTTCACACACGGATGGGTTTGCCTCCACCTTTGTTGGAAAGATTTGTGAAACGGGGTTGCAAATGAATAATTACACATATAAAGTGAATTTTAATTCAATAAGTGGCGCTCGCCATGTGAGGATAAAATGTCTGATCTGTACAAGAAACACTTTCTGAAATTGCTCGACTTTACCCCTGCACAGTTCACTTCTCTGCTGACCCTTGCCGCACAGCTCAAGGCCGATAAGAAAAATGGCAAGGAAGTACAGAAGCTTACCGGTAAGAACATCGCGCTCATCTTCGAAAAAGACTCGACCCGTACACGTTGCTCTTTCGAAGTTGCCGCATTTGACCAGGGCGCACGCGTCACCTATTTAGGGCCGAGCGGCAGCCAGATTGGGCATAAAGAATCAATTAAGGACACCGCGCGCGTTCTCGGGCGGATGTACGACGGCATTCAGTATCGCGGTCACGGCCAGGAAGTCGTCGAAACGCTGGCGCAGTATGCGGGCGTGCCGGTGTGGAACGGGCTGACCAACGAGTTCCACCCGACCCAGCTGCTGGCGGACCTGCTAACCATGCAGGAGCACCTGCCGGGCAAGGCGTTTAACGAGATGACGCTGGTCTACGCGGGCGACGCGCGCAACAACATGGGCAACTCGATGCTGGAAGCGGCGGCGCTGACCGGGTTGGATCTGCGCCTGGTGGCCCCGAAAGCCTGCTGGCCGGAAGAGAGCCTGGTGGCGGAGTGCAGCGCGCTGGCGGAGAAGCACGGCGGCAAAATCACCCTGACGGAAGACGTGGCGGCGGGCGTGAAGGGCGCGGACTTTATCTATACCGACGTCTGGGTGTCGATGGGCGAAGCCAAAGAGAAGTGGGCGGAGCGGATTGCGCTGCTGCGAGGGTATCAGGTGAACGCGCAAATGATGGCGCTGACCGGCAATCCGAACGTGAAGTTCCTGCACTGTCTGCCCGCGTTCCATGACGACCAGACCACGCTCGGCAAGCAGATGGCGAAGGAGTTCGACCTGCACGGCGGGATGGAGGTGACGGACGAGGTGTTTGAGTCGGCGGCGAGCATCGTGTTCGATCAGGCTGAAAACCGGATGCATACGATTAAGGCGGTGATGGTGGCGACGCTTGGGGAGTGATTGGGTCCTCTGCGGTCTGGTGCCCTCACCCCGGCCCTCTCCCACAGGGAGAGGGAGAAAACACTAAAAACGACAACAGCGTTATCGTCAGACAGAAAAATTCGTTTTACTGCCGCTTTCTCAGCCAGGCATTAACCATAATAAGTATTTATGTTTTTATTAAGCATTATTTATTGAGTAGATAATGGTTAATATCAGGTCATTATCAATTACAAAACATTGTATATATTCGGTGTAGTGTTTCCTTATTAATTCATTTCATTAATAAGGATAATTATATGTCATGGAATAAGCATGAAGCTGTATCATATGCCCTTAGCCATGCACATCATAACAGCACGGATTACTGCGCCCACGCCGTTGCGGAAGCTATTCGTGCCGGAGGATTGAAAATTATAGAACAGCCTTTATCCCGGCCAGACATATCGGAAGATACAGCCCAAAATCACCCTTTACAGGCACTATTGATATGAAAAATATCTTACTGCTTCTCTTCATATTCTCTTTTTCTGCAATGGCTGGCCATTCTGATCCGATTGAGCGTGCTGTAAAATTTAACAGCTGGTACGTAAATCAAATCAACAAAGACGTATTTCCCATCACTGATGGAAACGAAATAGATAAATATGTCACAGCATCAACAATGAAAAAACTCCGTCACGCGCAGGATCCTCGCTATGCAGACGAAGACTTTTACGAGGCTGATATATTTTTAAAAGCGCAATACGTCGGCGATGACTGGCCGCAGAATGTAACAGCCATAGCCGGGGATACCGATCCAGTCTGTGTCAACGTATACATTGCATTCGGTAAAAAGCAGGACCACGTAGTCATAGACTGCATGGTTAAAGAAAACAACTTATGGAAGGTGCAGTCGGTTTCTGCTGTTGAATTTTCAAGAAACCTGACTATACCGAACTGAGCCAAACAACGTACTGACATGATATTAGATCGGTGCGATCTTCCTGCCGGGTGACACAGCGCTTACCCTGCCTACAAAACCCGTAGGCCCGTGCAAGCAAAGCGCCGCCGGGCAAACCGGCTCCCCTTCATTGATTTTTCACCCCGAAAAAGGTACGTTTTCGCCTTCATTCCAGCGTGGACATGCCAGCATTATGCCGATTATTCAGTCTGTTGAACGTGCGTTGCAGATCCTCGACCTGTTCAACGAGCAGGCCACCGAGCTTAAGATCACCGACATCAGCAAACTGATGGGGCTGAGCAAGAGCACCCTCCACTCGCTGCTGAAAACCCTCCAGCTTCACGGCTATATCGATCAGAATCCGGAGAACGGCAAATATCGCCTCGGCATGAAGCTGGTCGAGCGCGGCCATTTTGTCGTGGGCTCAATCGATATTCGCCAGAAGGCGAAAGGCTGGCTGACGGAGCTGTCGCAGCAGACCGGGCAGACCACCCATCTGGGGATCCTGGACGGGCGTGAAGGGGTCTATATCGAGAAGATTGAAGGCAAGCTGGCCGCCATCGCCTATTCGCGCATCGGCCGCCGCCTGCCGGTTCACGCCACCGCCATCGGCAAGGTGTTGATTGCCTGGCTGGGCGAGGCCGAGCTGAATGCCCTGCTGGAGGGCTATCAGTACACCACCTTTACTCCCGCGACCCTCGCCTCTCGTGAAGCCTTAATGAACGCCCTGGCGCAGACCCGCGAGCAGGGCTATGCCCTGGACAGCGAAGAGAACGAGCAGGGCGTGCGCTGCGTGGCAGTGCCGGTGTGGAACCACGAATCCCGCGTGATTGCCGCCCTGAGCCTGTCGACGCTCACCTCCCGCGTGGACGACGCCGAGCTGGCCCGCTTCCGCGAGCAGCTTCAGCAGGCCGGGCTCGAGCTGTCACGTGCGCTGGGCTATACCGGCTCGTAGGTGAAGTAGTCGAAGTCCGCGTGACAGCCGTCACCGCTGATGTCCTCGCAGTGCAGCCCCACAAACGCGCCGGTAAAGAAGCCGCGCCCGCCGATGTAGTCATCCGACAGCTTCCAGGCCTCATACGTCACCGGCACGGCGTGCCACGTCTCGCCGTCGAACGAGTAGCTGTAGCGGTAGACTAGCGTATCCACGTCCACCCGCAGCCAGACGCTCTCCGCATGTTCCGGCACCGGAATGGGCTGCTCGTGCAGCGGCCACGACGGCACGTTGTGGTCGAGCTGGATCACCTTGATGGTTCTCCCCTGACCCTCCTCGTAATCCATAAAGCAGTAGCTCCAGTTTTTGCTGTTGTAGTAGCAGGTCAGCCCCGCGCTCTGCTGGAAGTGAACCGGCGAGAACTGCATCCGCGTCTCGGCCCGGAAGGTGAAATGCTGCCAGCGGCGCGCCACGGTCGACTGGGTGAAGGTCGAGTTGAGCGAGTCGTTGCCGTAGAGCCGTAAGTAGCCCGGGCGGGCGGTGAGCGAGCCGAGGGTGTCGTCGAACGGAATGCGCAGGGTCTGCAGCTCCGGGTCAAGCGTACTGCCGTCGAAATCATCCCGCCAGTTACCCTGAGCGGCTGCGGGCTGCTCCGCCACCTGCGGGCCGGGCACGGTCAGCTGCGCGTGCTTGCCGCCCTCCACGTACGGCCAGCCGTCGCGCCACTCAATGCGGGCGATGCCGGTCTCGCGCCCCAGCGGGCAGTAGCCGCGTCCGCCGGAGGCCAGCAGCGGCACGCCGGGCAGGCGCAGCGGGCGGCTGGTGAGGTAGGCCATGTACCACTCTCCGGTGTGGGTTTGCAGCAGCGAGCCGTGGCCGCTCTTTTGCAGCGGGTTCTCCGGCAGGTGCCAGCTGGTCATCATCGTCACGTCCGGGTGCAGCTCGTAGGGCCCGTCGATATTTTTGGAACGCAGCACCACGACGGCGTGCTCGTAGCTGGTGCCGCCCTCGGCAACCATCAGGTAGTACCAGCCCGCGTGGCGATAAAGATGCGCCCCTTCGGTGTAGCAGAGCGGCGTGCCAGTAAACAGCGTTTTGCGCTCGGGCGAGAGCGTGCCGGTCTGCGGATCAAACTCCTGCATCACAATGGTGTTGTGCGGGTTGCTGTGGTGGCGCGGCCCCCACGGGCGGTAGAGGTAGTACTTGCGGCCATCGTTGTCGTGGAACAGGGACGGATCGAACCCACCGTTGCCCATCGGGATCGGCTCGCTCCACGGCCCCTCAATGGACGGCGCGGTGACGAGGAAGTTGCGGCCATTTTTCCACGGCGAGTCGACAATCTTCACGTCGGTATAGAGCAGCCAGAATTTGCCGTCGGCGTAGCTCAGGCAAGGTGCCCAGATGCCGCCGGAGTCCGGGTTGCCCTTCATGTCCAGCATCGACACGCGGTCCAGCGGCGTGCTGACCAGCGACCAGTTTTTCAGGTCGCGGGCGTGGTAGATACGCACGCCCGGGAACCACTCGAAGGTCGAGGTGGCGATGTAGTAGTCCTCGCCCTGACGGCAGAGGGACGGGTCCGGGTTGAAGCCGGTCAGGATCGGGTTAGTAATTTCCATGTTGCCTCCGGTTAATGGGATGCGGCTGTCGCGGCGTCGGGTACGGCCTCGCCCTGCGCCGCGCGGTGTTTGATAAGCTGCTGGCTGATGGCCTCCACGCGGTCGTCGGTGAGCTTGTAGAACGACAGCATGATGAACATGCCCGCGTAGAGCACCACCGGCACCACGCAGAACAGAATTTTGATGGTGGTGAGCACCTCAACCGGCTGCACGCTGCTGCTGGCGGAGTAGTTCACCCAGGCCAGGATCCAGCCCACCACCGCCCCGCCAATCGCCAGGCCAATCTTCAGGCTGAACAGATAGGTGGAGAACACCAGCCCGTCGAGGCGACGCCCGCTGCGGCTCTCCTCGTAATCCACCACGTCGGAGGCCATCAGCCACTGTAGCGGCGTGGTGGTGTTAAAGACGAACAGGAACAGGATGTTGAGGGCGAAAATCAGCGCGATGTGCTCGGCCGGGGTGAAGAAAATCAGCAGGCTGATGAGCGAGTAAGCGACGATGATCCACTTAAAGGCGGTGACGCGGTCGAAGCGGCCCAGCAGGCGGGACGAGCAGAGCGAGCCGAACATGGTGGCGAGGCTGCCGTAGAGTAAAAACTGGGTCGCCATCTCCGGATGATCCATCACGTATTTCACGAAGTAGAGCGTCGCCCCGCCGCGCACCACGTTGGAGCAGGTCGCCATCATCTTGAACGCGCACATGATGCGCCACTGGCCGTTGCCGAGCAGCAGCCTGAGATCTTTCGCCACCGACGAGCCCGGCTGCACCTCGAAGGTGTAGCGCTCTTTGGTGGTAAAGAAGCAGACGTAGAGCAGCACCACGCCGGTCAGCCCCAGCACGCACATGGCGCCGAAATAGCCCACCTGCTCGTCCCCCTTGCCGATGATGCTGACCAGCGGCAGCGCGATGCCGCTGATGGCGAGCGAGCCCGCCGCGGCGAGGAAGAAACGCCAGGACTGAAGGGCGTGGCGCTCTTTCGGGTCGGCGGTGATCACCCCCGGCATGGCGCAGTACGGGACGTTAACGAAGGTGTAAACCAGGGTCAGGAGAATGTAGGTCGCGCAGGCGTAGATGATTTTGCCCTGCGCGGAGAAGTCCGGCGTGTAGAAGGTCAGCATGCAGACGATGCCAAACGGGATGGCGCCCCACAGCAGGAACGGGCGGAACTGGCCGTGCCGCGTGCGGGTGCGGTCTACCAGCAGCCCCATCAGCGGGTCGGTCACGGCGTCGAGCACGCGGGAGACTAAAAACAGCGTGCCCATAATGCCCGCGGAGAGTCCAAACACGTCGGTGTAGAAATAGGCCAGCAGGAACATCGTGGCCTGCCAGACGAAGCCGCAGGCGGTGTCACCCAGCCCGTAGCCAATTTTGTCTTTCATGGTTAATTGCGTCATCAGAATTACACCCTTTGGTAGTGTGCTGAATTACAACATCGTGTTAATGGAGTGTAATGAGCTGTTCAATTAACCAGCAATGGTCATATCTTATTTCTGAATTACGTTATTTTGCTTTTGTGACGCCAACGATATATCGCAACTTATTGTTTAAATTAACAAATTACAGATGCGTAAAAGCCGCCCACGGAATATTTTCCGTAGACGACAATCGCGTGAAAAATAATTAAATGCCGAGCGCTTTTTTACCGGCGTTAATTACCTCAATAATTTTATCGGTGTCATAAATACAGCCTTTCCAGGTGCCGCCGCTCACCGACTGCAATGCCGCCCACAGCCGGGTATCGTCCGGCAAAAAGTCGTGAGCGTGCAGGTCCGGGTGCGTCTGCCGCCGAGCCAGCGCGCGCGCGCCCTCCTCCGGCGTCAGCGGGTTATCCGCCGTGCCGATAAAGTTCACGCTGCCTGTTAATGTCAGGCGGTCGACGGCAATCTCGATGATGTCGTTGTCGCGCAGCTTGCCAATCGGCCCACCCGCCAGCGCCTCCGGCGACACGTGGCCGAAACAGGCGCCTGTCGACACGCCCGAGAAGCGCGCATCGGTGATTAACGACACCGTCTTGCCCCAGGAGATATGCTTCAGCGCGGAGGTAAGCTGGTAGGTCTCTTCCATACCGGTGCCGGACGGCCCGCCGCCGATCACCACCATGATATCCCCCTGCTTAATCTCTTCCCGCTTGATGGCCTTGATGGCCTGCGCTTCCGAGACAAACACCCGCACCCGGCCGGTGTGGCGGTAAACGCCATCGTCATCCACTACCGACGGGTCGATCGCCGTGGCCTTGATCACCGAACCTTCCGGCGCGATGTTGCCCGTCGGGAAGCAGACCGTCGAGGTCAGCCCTTTCGCTTTGGCCTTCTCCGGCGGCAGGATCACGTCATCCGGCTCCACGCCGTCCTGCTCGCGCAGGCACTGGCGGAAGCGCTTACGGCGCTCGGACGTCTGCCACCAGTCGAGGTTCTCGCCCACCGTCTGGCCGGTGACGGTGATGGCGTCCAGATGCAGCAGGCCGAGATCGCGCAGGTGGAGCATCACTTCCGGCACGCCGCCCGCGAGGAACGCGCGCACGGTCGGGTGGTAGTCCGGGCCGTTGGGCAGCACGCTCACCAGGCGCGGCACCCTGCGGTTGACGCGCGTCCAGTGCTCTACGTCCGGAATAGTGCAGCCCGCCGCGTGGGCAATGGCCGGGATGTGCAGCAGTAAGTTCGTGGAACCGCCGAACGCCGCGTGGATCACCATGGCGTTTTCGATGGCTTTATCGGTGAGGATATCGCGCGTGGTGATGCCGCGGTTATCCAGCTCGCTCACCGCCCGCGCCGACTGGCGGGCGATCTCCAGCCACACCGCCTGCCCGGACGGTGCCAGCGCGGAGTGCGGCAGCGCCAGCCCCAGCGCTTCCGCCACCACCTGCGAGGTGCCCGCCGTGCCGAGGAACTGACACCCGCCGCCCGGCGACGCGCAGGCGCGACAGCCGAGCTCTGCGGCCTCCTGCAATGAGAGCTCGTGGTTGGCAAAGCGCGCGCCGATGGTCTGCACCTTGCCCGCATCTTCCCCCACGGTCGGCGGCAGCGTCGCCCCGCCCGGCACCAGGATGGTCGGCAGGTCGTGCATGGAGGCCAGCGCGATCATGGTGGCGGGTAGCCCTTTATCGCAGGTGGCCACGCCGATCACCGCCCGGCGCGTGGGCAGGGAGCGGATCAGACGGCGAAACACGATCGCCGCGTCGTTACGATACGGCAGGGAGTCGAACATGCCGTGCGTGCCCTGCGAGCGCCCGTCGCACGGATCGCTGACGAAGGCCGCAAACGGGATCCCGCCGTTGCGGGTGATCTCCTTCGCCGCCGCCTGCATCTGCATGCCGATTTCCCAGTGTCCGGTGTGGTAGCCCAGCGCAACCGGGCGTCCATCTCCGGCGCGAATACCGCCCTGGGTACCGATAATCAGCACCTCTTTGCCGGTCAGCTTGTTGGCGTCCCAGCCCATCCCGGCGTTCTGCGTCATGCCGAACAGGTTGCCGCTGGGGGATTCCATCAGCATCTGCGGGGTCAGCGGCAGCGCGCCCTGCGGCCCCGCCGCGTGGGTGATCACCGCATAAAACGCATCGTCCTGTGGGGTGAAAATTTTCTCAATGGTCATCGTTATCGTCCGGCTCAGCAGAGCTTGAGCTGTTGCAGCAGGGTTTTCAGCTGCGCCTTACGCGGCTCGTCCAGCGGCGTGGCGGGCGGCAGCACGTGCGTGGAGACAGGACGACCACAAAGCACGATCGCCTCTTTAATGACGTTCACAAACGGCGTATCCAGCTGATACATCTGCGGGATTTGCAGCAGGGTCTGATGATACTCAGCCGCTTTCGCCACGTCTTTATCCCGCCAGGCTTTCAGAAGATTCACCGACACCTGCGGGGCAAAGTTGCCGCTGGCCGAAATCGCCCCGTCGCCGCCGAGCAGCAGGGTATTAAACAGATGATCGTCGTAGCCGCACAGCACGGTGAAGTGCGGATGAGCGGCTTTAACGGTGAGGATCATGCTGCGCAGGTGGGCGACGGAGTCGATGGTGTCTTTGATGCCGATAATATTGCTGCGCGAATCGGCCAGGGTTTTCACCAGCGCCGGAGTCAGATCCTGCCCGGTCAGCGCCGGGAAGTTATAGAGCATCACCGGCAGCGTGACGCTATCGGCCACCTGTTCGAAATAGCGGATCAGGTTCGCTTCCGACACCTTCCAGTAGTAGGGGTTGATCACCACGATGCCGTCCGCGCCCGCCTGCTGCGCGTGCTGGCTGAGTTCAATGGTTTCCCGGGCGTTGGTGCCGCCGGTGCCGATCAGCACCGGCACACGACGATCGACATGATCGATAGCAAAGCGGGCAATGGTTTTACGCTCTTCGGCGCTGAGCTGGGAGAACTCGCCGCCGCTGCCCAGGAAGAACAGGCCGTCAACGCCCGCTTTGATGAGATCGTCGATCAGCGCGGCGGTGCCCTGCTCATCAAGCTGGCCGTCGGCGGTAAAAATGGTGGAGACAGGGGGAATGATTCCCGTGAACAACGCGGACTGCGGCATAAGATCTCCTTGTTGAATCATTTTGTTCTATATTATAGAACAGCGTTCATTAATTTAACGATCATACTATGACGCAGAAAAAGGGGAGGTAAATGGGAGATGAGGAGGGAGTGCGGGAAGTTTAAGCTGGATCACATTATGCGTGGGTGCGGTCTGGTGCCCCAGCCCTCTCCCTGTGGGTGTACAGTCCGGGGA
>NZ_JADBQQ010000009.1:0-28828 GCF_014895985.1 Enterobacter cloacae complex sp. P2B
GGCGTTGTTGCTAAAGTTCTCGGCTAATCGCTGATAACATTTGACGCAATGCGCAATAAAAGGGCATCATTTGATGCCCTTTTTGCACGCTTTCACATCAGAACCTGGCTCATCAGTGATTAATTTTGTCATAATCATTGCTGAGACAGGCTCTGCGGAGAGCGTATAATACGAAAAGCGAATAGCATTTCGATTGGTTTGCCTCGCACTCGCGGGGTGAAAATGTTTGTAGAATACTTCTGACAGGTTGGTTTATGAGTGCGAATACCGAAGCTCAAGGGAGCGGGCGCGGCCTGGAAGCGATGAAATGGGTAGTTGTAGCCGTGCTGCTGATTGTGGCGATTGTCGGCAACTATCTTTATCGTGACATGATGCTGCCGCTACGCGCGCTTGCAGTGGTAATTCTGATTGCTGCGGCGGGTGGTGTCGCGCTGTTGACGACAAAAGGCAAAGCGACCGTTGCGTTTGCCCGCGAAGCGCGTACCGAAGTCCGCAAGGTCATTTGGCCGACTCGCCAGGAAACATTGCACACCACGCTGATCGTAGCGGCGGTAACCGCTGTAATGTCACTGATCCTGTGGGGACTGGATGGTATTCTGGTTCGCCTGGTATCCTTTATCACTGGCCTGAGGTTCTGAGATGTCTGAAGCCCCTAAAAAGCGCTGGTACGTCGTTCAGGCGTTTTCCGGTTTTGAAGGCCGCGTAGCAACGTCGCTGCGTGAGCATATCAAATTACACAACATGGAAGAGTTGTTTGGCGAAGTTATGGTTCCGACCGAAGAAGTGGTTGAGATCCGTGGCGGCCAGCGTCGCAAAAGCGAGCGCAAATTCTTCCCGGGTTACGTGCTGGTTCAGATGGTTATGAACGACGCGAGCTGGCACCTGGTGCGCAGCGTGCCGCGTGTGATGGGCTTTATCGGCGGCACGTCTGACCGTCCGGCGCCAATCAGCGACAAAGAAGTTGATGCGATTATGAACCGCCTGCAGCAGGTGGGTGATAAGCCGCGTCCGAAAACGCTGTTTGAACCGGGTGAAATGGTTCGTGTTAATGACGGTCCGTTTGCTGACTTTAATGGCGTGGTTGAAGAAGTGGACTATGAGAAGTCCCGCCTGAAAGTTTCTGTTTCTATCTTCGGTCGTGCGACCCCGGTAGAGCTGGACTTTGCCCAGGTAGAAAAAGCCTAAGCAGCGATCAAAAAAGCGACGATTTAATCGTTGCACAAGGCGCGGGATTGGAATACAATTTCGCGCCTTTTGTTTTTATGGGTCCCGGCCCGTAAAACGAATTTTATTCACGGGGAGCCTCCCTGAGGCGCTATTACCCAATCAGAGGATTTTAGAATGGCTAAGAAAGTACAAGCCTACGTCAAGCTGCAGGTTGCAGCTGGTATGGCGAACCCAAGTCCACCAGTTGGTCCAGCTCTGGGTCAGCAGGGTGTGAACATCATGGAATTCTGTAAAGCGTTCAACGCAAAAACTGAATCCCTGGAAAAAGGTCTGCCAATCCCAGTCGTAATCACTGTTTACGCTGACCGTTCTTTCACTTTCGTTACCAAAACCCCTCCAGCAGCAGTTCTGCTGAAGAAAGCGGCTGGTATCAAGTCTGGTTCCGGTAAACCGAACAAAGACAAAGTGGGTAAAATTTCCCGCGCTCAGCTGCAGGAAATCGCGCA
Source organism: Enterobacter cloacae complex sp. P2B (assembly GCF_014895985.1). Classification (NCBI taxonomy): domain Bacteria; kingdom Pseudomonadati; phylum Pseudomonadota; class Gammaproteobacteria; order Enterobacterales; family Enterobacteriaceae; genus Enterobacter; species Enterobacter cloacae complex sp. P2B. Next base: position 1,674 of record NZ_JADBQQ010000009.1, read on the forward strand.
GACCAAAGCTGCCGACATGACTGGTGCCGACATTGAAGCGATGACTCGCTCCATCGAAGGTACTGCACGTTCCATGGGCCTGGTAGTGGAGGACTAAGAAATGGCTAAACTGACCAAGCGCATGTCCGTGATCCGTGACAAAGTTGATGCGACCAAACAGTACGACATCAACGAAGCTATTGCTCTGCTGAAAGAACTGGCGACTGCTAAGTTCGTTGAAAGCGTTGACGTTGCCGTTAACCTGGGCATCGATGCTCGTAAATCCGATCAGAACGTTCGTGGCGCAACTGTACTGCCACACGGTACTGGCCGTTCCGTTCGCGTAGCTGTATTTGCTCAGGGTGCAAACGCTGAAGCTGCTAAAGCTGCCGGCGCTGAACTGGTAGGTATGGAAGATCTGGCTGATCAGATCAAAAAAGGCGAAATGAACTTTGACGTTGTTATTGCTTCTCCAGATGCAATGCGCGTTGTTGGCCAGCTGGGCCAGGTTCTGGGTCCACGCGGCCTGATGCCAAACCCGAAAGTGGGTACTGTAACCCCTAACGTTGCTGAAGCGGTTAAGAACGCTAAAGCAGGTCAGGTTCGTTACCGTAACGACAAAAACGGCATCATCCACACCACCATCGGTAAAGTGGACTTTGACGCTGACAAACTGAAAGAAAACCTGGAAGCTCTGCTGGTTGCGCTGAAAAAAGCTAAACCAACTCAGGCGAAAGGCGTGTACATCAAGAAAGTTAGCATCTCCACCACCATGGGTGCAGGTGTTGCAGTTGACCAGGCTGGCCTGAGCGCTGCTGCAAACTAATGCCTTTACGTGGGCGGTGATTTTGTCTACAATATTACCCCCACGTTTGCTAACGAAAGTTAGCGGCTAAAAGATTTGTTCGTTGGAGCCTGGCCTATCCAGGCCTCCGTCGAAGACCGCAGGTGTTTCGCAAGAAACTTAATCCCCTGCGTAGACGGTGACAGAACGCTAAGATTATTTTTAATACTCTGGCTTGTTTCTGCTCACCGTATTAAGACGCTCTTCCCGTTGGGTTGAGTGAAGTGAGTTCCGGAACATGAGTTCCGGCAAACATCCAGGAGCAAAGCTAATGGCTTTAAATCTTCAAGACAAACAAGCGATTGTTGCTGAAGTCAGCGAAGTAGCCAAAGGCGCGCTGTCTGCAGTAGTTGCGGATTCCCGTGGCGTTACTGTAGACAAAATGACTGAACTGCGTAAAGCAGGTCGTGAAGCTGGCGTATACATGCGTGTTGTTCGTAACACCCTGCTGCGTCGCGTAGTTGAAGGTACTCAGTTCGAGTGCCTGAAAGACACGTTTGTTGGTCCGACCCTGATTGCATACTCTATGGAACACCCGGGCGCTGCTGCTCGTCTGTTCAAAGAGTTCGCGAAAGCGAATGCAAAATTTGAGGTCAAAGCTGCAGCCTTTGAAGGTGAGTTGATCCCGGCATCGCAAATCGATCGCCTGGCAACCCTGCCGACCTACGAAGAAGCAATTGCACGCCTGATGGCAACCATGAAAGAAGCTGCGGCTGGCAAACTGGTTCGCACTCTGGCTGCTGTACGCGATGCGAAAGAAGCTGCTTAATCGCAGTTATCTTTATAAAGCATTTGCTTACGTATAAACTTATTCTGATTTTCAGGAACAATTTAAATGTCTATCACTAAAGATCAAATCATTGAAGCAGTTGCAGCTATGTCCGTAATGGACGTTGTAGAGCTGGTATCTGCAATGGAAGAAAAATTCGGTGTTTCTGCTGCTGCTGCTGTAGCTGTAGCTGCTGGCCCGGCTGAAGCTGCTGAAGAAAAAACTGAATTCGACGTAATTCTGAAAGCTGCTGGCGCGAACAAAGTTGCTGTTATCAAAGCAGTACGTGGCGCAACTGGCCTGGGTCTGAAAGAAGCTAAAGACCTGGTAGAATCTGCTCCAGCTGCGCTGAAAGAAGGCGTGAGCAAAGACGACGCAGAAGCACTGAAAAAATCTCTGGAAGAAGCTGGCGCTGAAGTTGAAGTTAAATAAGCCAACTTTTCTGGTTGCAGCCTAAGCAATTAGGCTGATGGCTGGTGACTTTTTAGTCACCAGCCTTTTTGCGCTGTAAGGCATCAGTAGCATTTCACACTGTTTGACTGCTGATTGTCCTGACAATGCTTGTTTCTATCGACGACTTAATATACTGCGACAGGGTGCTCGCTCTGTGTAAATCGCAATGAAATGGTTTAAGCGTGATAGCAACAGGTATTGCGGAAAGTATTCAATTTTCCGGTCCACAAAATGGTGTTGCACAAACTGTCCCTTCGTCGGACAGATGGGTCGACTTGTCAGCGAGCTGAGGAACCCTATGGTTTACTCCTATACCGAGAAAAAACGTATTCGTAAGGATTTTGGTAAACGTCCACAAGTTCTGGACATTCCATATCTCCTTTCTATCCAGCTTGACTCGTTCCAGAAGTTTATCGAGCAAGATCCTGAAGGGCAGTACGGTCTGGAAGCAGCCTTCCGTTCCGTGTTCCCGATTCAGAGCTACAGCGGTAACTCCGAGCTGCAGTACGTCAGCTACCGCCTTGGCGAACCGGTGTTTGACGTTCAGGAATGTCAGATCCGTGGTGTGACCTATTCCGCACCGCTGCGCGTAAAACTGCGTCTGGTGATCTACGAGCGCGAAGCGCCGGAAGGCACCGTAAAAGACATTAAAGAACAAGAAGTCTACATGGGTGAGATTCCACTCATGACGGACAACGGTACTTTCGTTATCAACGGTACTGAGCGTGTTATCGTTTCCCAGCTGCATCGTAGCCCGGGCGTCTTCTTCGACAGCGATAAAGGTAAAACACACTCTTCCGGTAAAGTACTGTATAACGCACGCATCATTCCTTACCGTGGTTCATGGCTGGACTTCGAGTTCGATCCAAAAGACAACCTGTTTGTCCGTATCGACCGTCGTCGTAAACTGCCTGCAACCATCATTCTGCGTGCACTGAACTATACCACTGAGCAGATCCTGGACCTGTTCTTTGAGAAAGTGATCTTTGAAATCCGCGACAACAAGCTGCAGATGGAGCTGGTGCCGGAACGTCTGCGTGGTGAGACCGCGTCGTTCGACATCGAAGCCGACGGCAAAGTGTATGTGGAAAAAGGTCGCCGTATCACCGCGCGCCACATCCGCCAGCTGGAAAAAGATGATATCAAACACATCGAAGTTCCGGTTGAATACATTGCAGGAAAAGTAGCCGCGAAAGATTACGTTGATGAATCAACTGGCGAGCTGATCTGCCCGGCGAACATGGAGCTGAGCCTGGATCTGCTGGCTAAGTTGAGCCAGTCTGGTCACAAACGTATCGAAACGCTGTTCACCAACGATCTGGACCACGGTCCGTACATCTCTGAGACTGTACGCGTCGACCCAACCAACGATCGTCTGAGCGCGCTGGTAGAAATCTACCGCATGATGCGTCCTGGTGAGCCACCAACTCGCGAAGCGGCTGAAAGCCTGTTCGAGAACCTGTTCTTCTCCGAAGACCGCTACGATCTGTCCGCGGTAGGTCGTATGAAGTTCAACCGTTCTCTGCTGCGCGACGAAATCGAAGGTTCCGGTATCCTGAGCAAAGACGACATCATCGAAGTGATGAAGAAGCTCATCGATATCCGTAACGGTAAAGGCGAAGTGGACGATATCGACCACCTCGGCAACCGTCGTATCCGTTCCGTTGGCGAAATGGCGGAAAACCAGTTCCGCGTTGGCCTGGTACGTGTAGAGCGTGCGGTGAAAGAGCGTCTGTCTCTGGGCGATCTGGATACCCTGATGCCTCAGGATATGATCAACGCCAAGCCGATTTCTGCAGCAGTGAAAGAGTTCTTCGGTTCCAGCCAGCTGTCCCAGTTCATGGACCAGAACAACCCGCTGTCTGAGATCACGCACAAACGTCGTATCTCTGCACTCGGCCCAGGCGGTCTGACCCGTGAACGTGCAGGCTTTGAAGTTCGAGACGTACACCCGACTCACTACGGTCGCGTATGTCCAATCGAAACGCCTGAAGGTCCAAACATCGGTCTGATCAACTCCCTGTCCGTGTACGCACAGACAAACGAATACGGTTTCCTTGAGACCCCGTATCGTAAAGTGACCCACGGTGTGGTTACCGACGAAATTCATTACCTGTCTGCTATCGAAGAAGGCAACTACGTTATCGCTCAGGCGAACTCCAACCTGGATGACGAAGGCCACTTTGTAGAAGATCTGGTTACCTGCCGTAGCAAAGGCGAATCCAGCTTGTTCAGCCGCGACCAGGTTGACTACATGGACGTTTCCACCCAGCAGGTGGTATCCGTCGGTGCGTCCCTGATCCCGTTCCTGGAACACGATGACGCCAACCGTGCATTGATGGGTGCGAACATGCAACGTCAGGCCGTTCCAACTCTGCGTGCTGATAAGCCGCTGGTTGGTACCGGTATGGAACGTGCTGTTGCCGTTGACTCCGGTGTTACTGCAGTTGCTAAGCGTGGCGGTACCGTTCAGTACGTTGACGCATCCCGTATCGTTATCAAAGTTAACGAAGACGAGATGTATCCGGGCGAAGCGGGTATCGACATCTACAACCTGACCAAATACACCCGTTCTAACCAGAACACCTGTATCAACCAGATGCCTTGCGTATCTCTGGGTGAGCCAGTTGAGCGCGGCGACGTGCTGGCAGACGGTCCGTCCACCGACCTCGGTGAACTGGCGCTCGGTCAGAACATGCGCGTAGCGTTCATGCCGTGGAACGGTTACAACTTCGAAGACTCCATCCTCGTCTCCGAGCGTGTGGTTCAGGAAGATCGTTTCACCACCATCCACATTCAGGAACTTGCCTGTGTGTCCCGTGACACCAAGCTGGGGCCAGAAGAGATCACTGCCGACATCCCTAACGTGGGTGAAGCTGCGCTCTCCAAGCTGGATGAATCCGGTATTGTTTACATCGGTGCGGAAGTGACCGGCGGCGACATTCTGGTAGGTAAGGTGACGCCGAAAGGTGAAACCCAGCTGACCCCAGAAGAGAAACTGCTGCGTGCTATCTTCGGTGAGAAAGCGTCTGACGTTAAAGACTCTTCTCTGCGCGTACCAAACGGTGTTTCCGGTACGGTTATCGACGTTCAGGTCTTCACTCGTGATGGCGTTGAGAAAGATAAGCGTGCGCTGGAAATCGAAGAGATGCAGCTCAAACAGGCTAAGAAAGACCTGTCTGAAGAACTGCAGATCCTCGAAGCAGGTCTGTTCAGCCGTATCTATGCGGTGCTGGTTGCCGGTGGCGTTGAAGCTGAGAAGCTCGACAAACTGCCACGCGATCGCTGGCTGGAACTCGGCCTGACCGACGAAGAGAAACAAAATCAGCTGGAACAGCTGGCTGAGCAGTATGACGAACTGAAACACGAGTTCGAGAAAAAACTCGAAGCGAAACGCCGCAAAATCACTCAGGGCGACGATCTGGCACCAGGCGTGCTGAAGATTGTTAAGGTGTATCTGGCTGTTAAACGTCAGATCCAGCCTGGTGATAAGATGGCAGGTCGTCACGGTAACAAGGGTGTTATCTCTAAGATCAACCCGATCGAAGATATGCCGCACGATGCTAACGGTACGCCGGTAGATATCGTACTGAACCCACTGGGCGTACCGTCTCGTATGAACATTGGTCAGATCCTGGAAACCCACCTGGGTATGGCTGCGAAAGGTATCGGCGACAAGATCAACGCCATGCTGAAACAGCAGCAGGAAGTCGCGAAACTGCGCGAATTCATCCAGCGTGCCTACGATCTGGGTACCGACGTGCGTCAGAAAGTCGACCTGAACACCTTCAGCGATGAAGAAGTGCTGCGTCTGGCAGAGAACCTGCGCAAAGGTATGCCAATTGCAACGCCGGTATTCGACGGTGCAAAAGAAGCTGAAATTAAAGAGCTGCTGCAACTGGGTGGTCTGCCAACGTCTGGTCAGATTACGCTGTTTGACGGCCGTACCGGTGAACAGTTTGAGCGTCCAGTAACCGTAGGTTACATGTACATGCTGAAACTGAACCACCTGGTCGACGACAAGATGCACGCTCGTTCTACCGGTTCTTACAGCCTGGTTACCCAGCAGCCGCTGGGTGGTAAGGCACAGTTCGGTGGTCAGCGCTTCGGGGAGATGGAAGTGTGGGCGCTGGAAGCATACGGCGCGGCATACACCCTGCAGGAAATGCTCACCGTTAAGTCTGATGACGTGAACGGTCGTACCAAGATGTATAAAAACATCGTGGACGGCAACCATCAGATGGAACCAGGCATGCCAGAATCCTTCAACGTACTGTTGAAAGAGATTCGTTCGCTGGGTATCAACATCGAACTGGAAGACGAGTAATTCTCGCTCAAACAGGTCACTGGTGCCGGGTTAACCCCCGGCACCGGATTGTGCTAACTCCGACGGGAGCAAATCCGTGAAAGATTTATTAAAGTTTCTGAAAGCGCAGACTAAAACCGAAGAGTTTGATGCGATCAAAATTGCTCTGGCTTCGCCAGACATGATCCGTTCATGGTCTTTCGGTGAAGTTAAAAAGCCGGAAACCATCAACTACCGTACGTTCAAACCTGAGCGTGACGGCCTTTTCTGTGCGCGTATTTTCGGGCCAGTAAAAGACTACGAGTGCCTGTGCGGTAAGTACAAGCGCCTGAAACACCGCGGTGTGATCTGTGAGAAGTGCGGCGTTGAAGTGACCCAGACCAAAGTACGCCGTGAGCGTATGGGCCACATCGAGCTGGCGTCTCCGACTGCTCACATCTGGTTCCTGAAATCTCTGCCGTCCCGTATCGGTCTGCTGCTGGATATGCCGCTGCGCGATATCGAACGTGTTCTGTACTTCGAATCTTATGTAGTTATCGAAGGCGGGATGACCAACCTGGAACGTCACCAGATCCTGACTGAAGAGCAGTATCTGGACGCGCTGGAAGAGTTCGGTGACGAATTCGACGCGAAGATGGGTGCGGAAGCTATTCAGGCCCTGCTGAAGAGCATGGATCTGGAGCAGGAGTGCGAGCAGCTGCGTGAAGAGCTGAACGAAACCAACTCCGAAACCAAGCGTAAAAAGCTGACCAAGCGTATCAAACTGCTGGAAGCGTTCGTTCAGTCTGGCAACAAACCAGAGTGGATGATCCTGACCGTTCTGCCGGTTCTGCCGCCAGATCTGCGTCCGCTGGTTCCGCTGGATGGTGGTCGTTTCGCAACGTCCGATCTGAACGATCTGTATCGTCGCGTTATCAACCGTAACAACCGTCTGAAACGTCTGCTGGATCTGGCTGCGCCGGACATCATCGTACGCAACGAAAAACGTATGCTGCAGGAAGCGGTAGATGCCCTGCTGGATAACGGTCGTCGCGGTCGTGCGATCACCGGTTCTAACAAGCGTCCTCTGAAATCTTTGGCCGACATGATCAAAGGTAAGCAGGGTCGTTTCCGTCAGAACCTGCTCGGTAAGCGTGTTGACTACTCCGGTCGTTCTGTAATCACCGTAGGTCCATACCTGCGTCTGCATCAGTGCGGTCTGCCGAAGAAAATGGCACTGGAGCTGTTCAAACCGTTCATCTACGGCAAGCTGGAGCTGCGTGGCCTGGCCACCACCATCAAAGCCGCTAAGAAAATGGTTGAGCGTGAAGAAGCTGTCGTTTGGGATATCCTGGACGAAGTTATCCGCGAACACCCGGTACTGCTGAACCGTGCACCAACCCTGCACCGTCTGGGTATCCAGGCATTTGAGCCAGTCCTGATCGAAGGTAAAGCTATCCAGCTGCACCCGCTGGTTTGTGCGGCCTATAACGCCGACTTCGATGGTGACCAGATGGCTGTTCACGTACCGCTGACGCTGGAAGCCCAGCTTGAAGCGCGTGCGCTGATGATGTCTACCAACAACATCCTGTCTCCAGCGAACGGTGAACCAATTATCGTTCCTTCTCAGGACGTTGTATTGGGTCTGTACTACATGACCCGTGACTGTGTTAACGCCAAAGGCGAAGGCATGGTGCTGACTGGCCCTAAAGAAGCTGAGCGTATTTATCGCGCTGGCCTGGCCTCTCTGCATGCGCGCGTTAAAGTGCGTATCACCGAATACGAAAAAGATGCAAACGGCGAATTCGTTGCGAAGACCAGCCTGAAAGACACGACCATTGGCCGTGCCATTCTGTGGATGATCGTACCGAAAGGTCTGCCTTTCTCCATCGTCAACCAGGCGCTGGGCAAGAAAGCGATCTCCAAAATGCTGAACACCTGTTACCGCATTCTGGGTCTGAAGCCGACCGTTATCTTCGCTGACCAGACAATGTATACCGGCTTTGCTTATGCAGCGCGTTCAGGTGCATCTGTTGGTATCGATGACATGGTCATCCCAGAGAAGAAACACGAGATCATCTCTGAAGCGGAAGCTGAAGTTGCTGAGATCCAGGAGCAGTTCCAGTCTGGTCTGGTAACCGCGGGCGAACGCTACAACAAAGTTATCGATATCTGGGCAGCGGCGAACGATCGTGTATCCAAAGCGATGATGGATAACCTGCAAACCGAAACCGTGATTAACCGTGACGGCGTCGAAGAGCAGCAGGTTTCCTTCAACAGCATCTACATGATGGCCGACTCCGGTGCGCGTGGTTCTGCAGCACAGATTCGTCAGCTGGCAGGTATGCGTGGTCTGATGGCGAAGCCAGATGGCTCCATCATCGAAACGCCAATCACCGCGAACTTCCGTGAAGGTCTGAACGTACTCCAGTACTTCATCTCCACGCACGGTGCGCGTAAAGGTCTGGCGGATACCGCACTGAAGACAGCGAACTCCGGTTATCTGACGCGTCGTCTGGTTGACGTTGCGCAGGATCTGGTTGTCACCGAAGACGATTGTGGCACCCTCGAAGGTATCACCATGACCCCGGTTATCGAGGGTGGTGATGTTAAAGAGCCGCTGCGCGATCGCGTACTGGGTCGTGTGACCGCGGAAGACATTCTGAAGCCGGGCACCGCAGACATTCTGGTTCCACGCAATACGCTGCTGCACGAACAGTGGTGTGACCTGCTGGAAGCGAACTCTGTTGACTCTGTGAAAGTGCGTTCCGTTGTATCCTGTGACACCGACTTTGGTGTGTGTGCGCACTGCTACGGTCGTGACCTGGCGCGTGGCCACATCATCAACAAAGGTGAAGCCATCGGCGTTATCGCGGCACAGTCCATCGGTGAGCCGGGTACACAGCTGACGATGCGTACGTTCCACATCGGTGGTGCGGCATCTCGTGCGGCTGCTGAATCCAGCATTCAGGTGAAAAACAAAGGTAGCATCAAGCTCAGCAATGCGAAGTCTGTTGTTAACTCCGCAGGCAAGCTGGTTGTGACCTCTCGTAACACCGAGCTGAAGCTGATCGACGAATTCGGTCGTACCAAAGAGAGCTATAAAGTGCCTTACGGTGCGGTTATGGCGAAAGGTGATGGCGAGCAGGTTGCCGGCGGTGAAACCGTTGCAAACTGGGATCCACACACCATGCCGGTAATCACCGAAGTAAGTGGTTTCATCCGCTTTACTGACATGATCGACGGCCAGACCATTACTCGTCAGACCGACGAGCTGACCGGTCTGTCTTCTCTGGTGGTTCTGGATTCTGCTGAACGTACTACCGGCGGTAAAGATCTGCGTCCTGCACTGAAAATCGTTGATGCTCAGGGTAACGACGTTCTGATCCCGGGTACCGATATGCCTGCGCAGTACTTCCTGCCGGGTAAAGCGATTGTACAGCTGGAAGATGGCGTACAGATCAGCTCTGGTGACACCCTGGCGCGTATTCCTCAGGAATCCGGCGGTACCAAGGACATCACCGGTGGTCTGCCACGCGTTGCGGACCTGTTCGAAGCACGTCGTCCGAAAGAGCCTGCAATCCTGGCTGAAATCAGCGGGATCATCTCCTTCGGTAAAGAGACTAAAGGTAAGCGCCGTCTGGTTATCACCCCAGTAGATGGCAGCGAGCCGTATGAAGAGATGATTCCTAAGTGGCGTCAGCTCAACGTGTTCGAAGGCGAACGTGTAGAACGTGGTGACGTGGTTTCCGACGGTCCAGAAGCGCCGCACGACATCCTGCGTCTGCGTGGTGTGCATGCTGTTACTCGTTACATTGTTAACGAAGTACAGGACGTATACCGCCTGCAGGGCGTTAAGATTAACGATAAGCACATCGAAGTTATCGTTCGTCAGATGCTGCGTAAAGCAACCATCGAAAACGCGGGCAGCTCCGACTTCCTGGAAGGCGAGCAGGTTGAATACTCACGCGTTAAGATCGCTAACCGCGATCTGGAAGCGAACGGCAAAATCGGTGCGACCTTCGCACGCGATCTGCTGGGTATCACCAAAGCGTCTCTGGCAACCGAGTCCTTCATCTCCGCAGCATCGTTCCAGGAAACGACTCGTGTCCTGACCGAAGCCGCTGTTGCAGGTAAACGTGATGAACTGCGCGGTCTGAAAGAGAACGTCATCGTGGGTCGTCTGATCCCTGCCGGTACCGGTTATGCGTACCATCAGGATCGTATGCGTCGTCGCGCAGCGGGCGAACTGCCAGCTGCACCGCAGGTTACTGCTGAAGATGCATCCGCGAGCCTGGCAGAACTGCTGAACGCAGGTCTGGGCGGTTCCGACAACGAGTAATCGTTGATGCCGTAAATAAAAAACCCGCCTCGGCGGGTTTTTTTATATCTGCATTTCTTCAATTCACTAACGGGATGCGTCGATAAAGCTCAATCATATCGCCCGCCAGATCCTGAATAACCATTGCGTTCATCAGGTGGTCCTGAGAATGAACGGTGATCAGGTTAACAGGCAGTTTCCCGGTCCCTTCGTCAAGTCCAATAAGCTGCGTCTGGATCGTATGCGCGTGCTTCACATATTCGCGGGATTCTTCCATCGCTTTTTCAGCTTCGTCAAACTCACCTTTACGCGCCATCTGCAGAGCCGTCAGGGCCGCACTGCGGGCCGCACCGGCGTTGACCAGCAGTTCCATGATTGTGGTTTCTAAGTCTTCCATTATGACTCCAGCAGTTTAAGCGCTTTTTCCAGTACGGCATCGCCTTTCATCATGCCGTAATCCATCATGTCGATCACCGCGACCTTTTTACCCAGCGGGTCGGCCTGTGCCTGCAGTTTAGCCTGCTCGTATTTGACCTGTGGCCCCAGTAATACGATGTCGGCCGTCGCGATATTGTCTTTAAACTCCGCAACCGGAACGGCTTTAATGGTGACTTCAACCCCTTTTTTCTGCGCGGCATCTTTCATACGTTGAACCAGCATGCTGGTTGACATTCCCGCTGCACAGCATAAAACGATGTTCTTCATAATCAGCCTCGATCTACATGTGTTTATTGATAATTATCCTGCGCAGAGAGCTTCAACAACCGCTTTACCGCGATTGTGTGTCAGGCATCACAAAGAAAGCGGCATTTTTCTGAAACCGGTTACAATTCTTCGAGTAAGAGAGAAAGTCAGCCGACGGCAGTGCGAACAATACGGTTTTTTCCCTGCTTTTTAGCACTGTAGAGCGCGTTATCAACGCTACCTACAAATTGTTCCAGCGGTTCGAAATGCCATTCACCCAGACCCGCGCTGAACGTGACGTACAGATTTTCTTCCCGCCATGCGCGTCTTGCAACGGCGGTGCGCCATGCGTCAAGCAATGAAAATGCGGCAGCGATCTGCTCGGCCTGGAAAATTACCGCGAACTCTTCACCACCATAGCGATAGACCGAGACGTGGTGGGGCTGCATTATCTGGATCCCCTCGCGCGCCACGTTACGCAGGACAATGTCGCCGCTCAGGTGTCCCCACGTGTCGTTAATTGACTTGAAGTTATCAATATCAACCAGCGCCATCGCGAAAGGCTGGTGGGCATTTAATAATTCCTCCACATCGTTATCGAACGCACGGCGGTTTTTGCAGCCGGTCAGCGCATCGTGAGTGGCCTGACGAACATACGCCATCTCACGCTCTTTATTGGACTGAATGGTGCGGCTCAGCATCGCTTCCAGACGCGGCGCCTGGCTCACATCGCCCGTTTTGATCGCATTGATAATGGTCATCAACACGGTACGCGAGGCATGACGCAGATAGAGGCCGAAGAGAATGATAATGATGGCCGCCAGCGCGAAACCCCAGCCTACGATTGTCGTTTCGTGTCGGGTGATATCGGTAAGCGTTGCGCCAGAGACCCTGTAGATGACAAACCAGTCTGGATTGGTAAATGAGTAGTAGTAATACCAGGCGTCGGTTTTCTTATCGTAAAGGTGGCCTTCGCCGCTGGTCATTTTATCCATCAGCGCTTCGCTGACGTACTGTTTGAAAAGCGCACCCGTATCAGGGTGCAGCACGACGGCGCCATCGCGTTCGACGACGAAGAATTCCCCCTGAACAGGGGCGACCATCTGACGCAGGGTGTAGCCCATTGACGTTAAGTCGAGATGAAACGCAATCGTACCTTTAAGTCGACCTTCTGGTGAAATTAACGGTTTATAGAGTGTGACCGTCGGATGACCGTTGAAGTAGTCCATATAGGGACGGGTGTAGTGGCTGAATATACTGGCTTCAGCATGGGCGACAAACCACGGACGCGTCCGGGGATCGAAGGTTTTACTCTTTTCCGTCTGGAGCACTTCCGGGGCGCGCAGATAATGTCCCTGCGTGTCTGCCAGCGAGATGGATGACACGGTCGGCATCAGGTTTTGCAAATGCATCATCATCTGCAGCCCTTGCGTCGGGTTGACGTTGAGGGTCTCGTTTAGCCTGTCATCGCGTGCAAAATACATCGCGGAGCGGCCCAGGATATAATCGTTTTCACGCAGGATTGACTCGGTGTAGTTCACCGCAAGGTTATGGGTGAAATTGCCATTAATCTTATGATAGTCCTCAAGGAAATCCTTTCGTTGTGAAAGGGTTACCACGACCGCGATCAGCGCAAAACTGCACAGAATCCCCGCGAAGCTGAGCATAATGGGTCGGGTGAAAGAGAGCTTTTTGCTGTGAAGTGCCATGAGTTGTACATCGATCCTGATGGTGAATATTTTTCGTCTGCCGATATCCTCTCAGCATAGTCGCTGTCCTGCGGTTAGCGGTGAATTATACGGAACACGATTTCAGGCGAGATGATTTATCTTAAGAATCACTAAGAAATTCCTTATCCTTATTTTTGCGCCCCTCTTATGCACGGAATCGGAGGCAGGGCGAAACGAGGAAGAAGCTTTTCGCCCTGGTCAGCATCCGTTGCTGACCTGATGACAATAAAAAACCGGACGATCGCTGACAATCATCCGGTTTTACCTTTCCGTGACGCCTCGATAATTTTCTACCGTGTTGCAGTGCGTTACATCGTCATTGCGAGGCTCTTCCCAGCCAGCTGTCCCAGTCTTTCCAGACAGGCTGTAAACCCTGTGCCATCAGGGCGGCGGCAACGGCTTCCGGACGCCGTCCGTCATGCGGTGCAAACTGCTCCAGCTCCGGATGATCGTCTGCATACCCGCCCGGCTGCGTTTTGGAAAATGCGCTGACGTTGTTAATCGCCAGCGGGATGACGCGATCGCGAAACGCCGGGGATTCACGCGTTGAGAGCGATAACTCCACTTCCGGAGCGAGCAGGCGAAACGCGCAGATGGTCTGCACCAGCTGGCGTTCATCCATCAGCGAAGCCGGTTCAATGCCGCCTGCGCAGGGGCGCAGGCGTGGGAAGGAGATGGAGTATCGGGTCTGCCAGTAGTGCTGTTGCAGCCACAGCAGATGTTCTGCCACCATGTAGCAATCTACCCGCCAGCTATCGGAAAGCCCAATTAGCGCACCCAGCCCGATTTTGTCGATCCCGGCGCGGCCTAGCCTGTCCGGCGTTTCCAGCCGGAAGAAAAAATCCTGCTTCTTCCCTTTCAGGTGATGCCGCGCGTACGTCGCCTCGTGGTAGGTTTCCTGATAGACCATAACGCCGTCCAGCCCGAGCGTTTTTAACTCCGCATACTCGTCCTGCGACAGGGGCTGAACCTCCATCTGCAACGACGCAAACTCCCGACGTATCGCAGGCAGATGCTGGCGGAAATAGTCCATTCCCACTTTCCCCTGATGCTCGCCCGTGACCAGCAGAAGATGCTCAAAACCCATTTCACGAATGGCCGCACACTCGCGGGCAATCTCACCTTCATCGAGCGTTTTCCGCTTGATGCGGTTGCTCATGGAGAAGCCGCAGTAGGTGCAGTCATTGGCGCACAGGTTGGAGAGATAGAGTGGCACGTAGAAGCTCACCGTGTTGCCAAAACGCTGGCGGGTGAGCCGCTGCGCTCGCTGCGCCATCGGTTCAAGGTAGGCGCTGGCCGCCGGGGAGAGCAGGGCCATCAGATCCTCGCGGGTCAGCTGACGGGCGTGCAGCGCGCGCTCCACGTCAGCCGCCGTTTTGCTGTTGATGCGCAGGGCTATATCGTCCCAGTTAAGCTCGCGCCAGCGCTCGGTAAACGTGCTCATAAGAGCGCCTCCAGAAAACCTGTCAGCGGGCTGGTGGCCTGTGCCTGAAAACTGCGCGAGCCGGGGCCGGACTCTCTGGCCAGCACGCCAGCCTCCACGGCGAGACGAAACGCACGCGCCATCATGACCGGGTCGTCGGCCACCGCAATGGCGGTATTCACCAGCACCGCGTCGGCCCCCATTTCCAGCGCCTGCGCGGCATGGCTGGGCACGCCGATCCCCGCATCCACCACCACCGGCACGGTCGCCTGCTCGATGATGATCTCCAGCATCGCGCGGGTTTCAAGCCCCTGATTGGAGCCAATGGGCGCCCCCAGCGGCATGACGGCGGCGCAGCCGACCTCTTCCAGACGCTTACACAGCACGGGATCCGCGCCGCAGTAAGGCAGAACGGTAAACCCCTGCTGCACCAGCTTTTCTGCGGCTTTCAGGGTCTCGATCGGGTCGGGCAGCAGCCAGCGGGCGTCCGGGTGAATTTCCAGCTTCAGCCAGCGGGTACCGAGCGCTTCCCGCGCCAGCTGTGCGGCGAAAATCGCCTCCTCGGCCGTTTTCGCGCCGGAGGTGTTGGGCAGCAGCGTCACGCCTGCCTCCAGGAGCGGCGCAAGTATGGCATCGTTGTGCTGGCGCAGATCCACGCGCTTCATCGCCAGCGTTACCAGTTGGCTGCCGCTTTCACGAATAGCATCCACCATCAGCTGCGGCGAGGCGAATTTGCCGGTTCCGGTAAACAGATGTGAATCAAAGACTTTATCAGCAATACGTAACATCTCAGCCCCCTGCGATAACCTGAAACAGCAGGATCTGGTCGCCTTCATTGACCTGCTGAAGTTCCCACTGCTCGCGCGGCAGGATCTGTTGATTGAGCGCCAGCGCCGTTCCCGGCTTGAGCTGGCGCAATTTGTCGAGCAGGGCGGCAACGGTGAGACCGTCGTCGCACGTCATCGGCTCATCGTTAAACAGAATGCGCATCGTGGCCTCCGCATACCGGGCAGTGGCTGGCGCGGTGTAGTGCCAGATGGCGCCAGCCGCTGGAGCGGGCGTCGAACAGCCGGAGCGTGTTGCGTTCCGTCTCCATGCCGCTGAGCAGCTTGATAGCCTCCAGTGCCTGAAGGGTACCCATCACGCCCACCACCGGGCCAAGAATGCCTGCCGTGCGGCAGTTACGCTCCGGTTCAGCCTCGTCCGGCCACAGGCAGCGGTAACAGCCCTGCGCCCACGGCGGCGTAAGCACCATTATCTGCCCGCCGAAACCGACCGCGCTGGCGGTGATCAGCGGCGTGTTCTGTGCAACACAGGCCGCGTTGATGGCCTGACGCGTCGCCATGTTGTCCGTGCAGTCCAGCACCGCGTCGGCAAGGGCAACTTCACGTTGCAGCTCGTCTCCGCTAAGCCGCGTCTGGAGCGCAATCAGTTCGATATCCGGATTAAGCTGGTTAAGCCGCTGCCGGGTGATCTGCGCTTTAGGCTGGTTAACATCTTCAGTCGTGAAGAGGATTTGCCGTTGCAGGTTGCTGAGGTGTACTTCATCGTCATCGGCCAGTACCAGCGTACCCACGCCCGCACCGGCCAGATACAGCGCGGCGGGGGCGCCTAATCCGCCCAGGCCGACAATCAGTACCCGGCTGGCGAGCAGCTTTTGCTGCCCATCAATGGCAATATCCTCCAGCAGGATCTGGCGGCTGTAGCGCATAAAATCGCGGTCATTCATCGCCCGCTCCTGCCAGCTGTAAAAGCTGCGCGGTGGCGGACCGCCAGTCTGCCGCCTGGGTGATAGCGCTGACGACGGCGATACTGCCGACGCCGGTCTCCAGCACCGCCGGGGCGCGTTCAAGGCTGATTCCACCGATGGCGACGGTCGGGTAATCGGCAAGGCGCTTAACGTGGCTCGCCAGCTGCGTCAGACCCTGCGGTGCAGACGGCATCTGCTTGGTTTGCGTCGGGAAAACGTGACCGAGGGCGATGTAGGAGGGGCGGGCCGCCAGCGCCACGTCGATTTCCATATCATCGTGTGTTGAAACGCCAAGGCGCAGGCCAGCTTGGCGAATGGCGTTCAGATCGGTGGTTTCCAGATCCTCCTGGCCCAAATGCACGCCGTACGCCCGGTGCTTAACGGCCAGCCGCCAGTAGTCGTTGATAAACAGGCGGGCATTGTAGCGATGCCCCAGCGCGATGGCGGCGACGACGTCGGCCTCCACCTCTTCATCACGCTTATCTTTGATGCGCAGCTGGAGGGTGCGAACGCCGGCCTCCAGCAGGCGTTCGATCCACTCCACGCTGTCCACCACCGGGTAAAGTCCTAAGCGAAAGGGCACGGAGGGGAAATCGGGCTTGTACATTACGCCTCCTCTTTTTTGAGGTAAATTTCGCCGCCTCTGGCGCGGAAGGTTTCCGACATGTCCGCCATACCGACTTCAATGGTCTGCGCGGCGGCGTAATCCCGCACCTCCTGGCTGATTTTCATCGAGCAGAATTTGGGCCCGCACATGGAACAGAAATGTGCCACCTTGCCCGACTCCTGGGGCAGGGTTTCGTCGTGGTAGGCGCGGGCGGTAAACGGATCCAGCGCCAGGTTAAACTGGTCTTCCCAGCGGAATTCAAAGCGCGCTTTGGACATGGCATTGTCGCGGATTTGCGCGCCCGGATGGCCTTTCGCCAGATCCGCCGCGTGGGCGGCAATTTTATAGGTAATCAGTCCCTGCTTTACGTCCTCTTTGTTGGGCAGGCCGAGGTGCTCTTTCGGCGTCACGTAGCAGAGCATGGCGCAGCCGAACCAGCCGATCATCGCCGCGCCAATCCCGGAGGTGAAGTGGTCGTAGCCCGGTGCGATGTCCGTGGTCAATGGCCCCAGAGTGTAGAACGGCGCTTCGTGGCAGTGCTCCAGCTCCTCGGTCATGTTGCGGCGTATCATCTGCATCGGCACGTGGCCCGGGCCTTCAATCATCACCTGCACGTCATACTCCCAGGCGATTTTGGTCAGCTCGCCCAGGGTGTGCAGCTCGGCAAACTGCGCTTCGTCGTTGGCATCGCGGATGGAGCCCGGACGCAGGCCGTCGCCCAGTGACAGGGAGACGTCGTACGCGGCGCAGATTTCGCAGATCTCGCGGAAGTGCTCGTAGAGGAAGTTTTCCTGATGATGGGACAGGCACCACTTCGCCATGATGGAGCCACCCCGCGAGACGATGCCGGTCAGACGTTTCGCCGTCATCGGTACGTAGCGCAGCAGCACGCCCGCGTGGATGGTGAAGTAGTCCACGCCCTGTTCCGCCTGCTCCAGCAGCGTGTCGCGGAACGCTTCCCAGGTGAGGTTTTCAGCAATGCCGTTGACCTTCTCCAGCGCCTGGTAAATCGGGACGGTACCAATCGGCACCGGGCTGTTACGCAGGATCCACTCGCGGGTTTCGTGGATATAGCGGCCAGTGGAGAGGTCCATCACCGTGTCCGCGCCCCAGCGCGTGGACCAGACCAGCTTTTCCACCTCTTCTTCGATGGACGAGGTGACGGCAGAGTTGCCGATGTTGGCGTTGACCTTCACCAGGAAGTTGCGGCCGATAATCATCGGCTCCGATTCCGGGTGGTTGATGTTGGCGGGGATAATCGCGCGCCCGGCGGCCACTTCGTCACGCACAAACTCCGGCGTGATGTTCTCCGGCAGGCGAGCGCCAAAGCCTTCACCCGGATGCTGGTGGCGCAATATTTCGCTGCGGATGCGCTCGCGGCCCATGTTTTCGCGAATGGCGATGAACTCCATCTCCGGCGTGACGATACCCTGGCGCGCGTAGTGCAGCTGGGTTACGCACTTGCCCGCTCTGGCGCGTTTTGGCGTCAGCAGGCCGGTAAAGCGCAGCTCGTCCAGGCCGTCGTCGGCCAGGCGTTCTTTGGTGTACGCAGAACTGCGTACGCTCAGTTCTTCGCAGTCGTTACGCGCCTCAATCCACGGCTGGCGCAGCTTTGCCAGACCTTGCTGGACGTTGATAGCAACATCAGGATCGCCGTACGGGCCGGAGGTGTCGTATACCGGCACGGCTTCGTTGTCTTCATACTGGGGGTTCTCTTTGCTGCCGCCGATAAGCGTCGGGCTGAGCTGGATTTCGCGCATCGGGACGCGGATATCGGCCTGTGAACCGGTGATGTAGATGCGTTTCGAGTTCGGGAAAGCGGTGCCTTCCAGGGTGTCGATGAAGTGTTGGGCCTGTGCACGCTGTTCGCGGCGGGTCAGTTTTGTTGTAGACATAGCTCATTCCAGAAGTGAAGGACATGGCTTGTCAGACGACGGATGAAGCAAGAGGAGATCGCCCCAGGGGCGATACAACAGCAGCGTGACTCTTGTTCCCTTCGCAGGTATTAACCTGATCAGGTTCCGCGGATCCCGAATTAACGGTCTCAGCCCGTGCTTACACACTGGGCACTCCGACAAGAAAAATCCCCCTCCGCAGAGGGGCGACTGGTTGTAAATTACTCGTTAACGGTTAAGAACTCAAGCAGGGCGCGCAACGTTATCGCTGCTGCTGATATTCAGGTTGTTATCCAGTACGAGGGCGATGAGCTTATCTTCCAGCGTGAATCGCTCTTCCAGCGCTTCGCCCAGGTCCGAAAGCGCCTGCTGGAACTCAAGATAGTTATCGTGATCGATGGCGTTCTCGAGCGTGGAATCGTAATAGTCCATGATCTGCTGGGTATTGGCTTCCAGCTGCGGACAGAGTTTGCTGGCCGCTAAATACGGCGTTGTCCCTTCCATTTCGCGGATAATGCGTTCATAAATGTTGAAATGGCCGTCGGACAGGTAGTCGACAAGGCTCTGACAAAAATCATCCAGCGCTTTTTCGTTCAGCCGCATAAAGGATTCTTTGCCAGGCTTAAGACCGACCAGATTGTAATACGCCACAAGGAGATGCTTGCGCACATGTAGCCAGCGATCCACCAGGGTGTTACTTCCTCCAACGCGCTCAGTCAGGCTTTCCAGCTGGTTTAACATGGTCGACTCCATAAGGTTTAGAATGGGATCTGCTTATCCAAAATGTAACCACAATGCTAACAACATGTCAGTGAAGCGAAGGTAGTGCAATAGATATGGATCGTATTATTGAAAAATCAGATCTGGGTTGGTGGATCGTCAGCCACGAACAAAAATTATGGCTGCCCTCAGGAGAGTTGCCCTACGGTGCCGCGGAAACGTTCGATCTGGTGGGCCAGCCCGCGCTGAAGATTGGCGAATGGCAGGGCGATCCCGTGTGGTTGATCCAACAGGCGCGCCGTCAGGATATGGGATCCGTACGTCAGGTGTTAGATCTTGACGTCGGCCTGTTCCAGCTGGCGGGGCGCGGCGTGCAGCTGGCGGAGTTTTACCGTTCGCACAAATATTGCGGTTACTGCGGCCACACCATGCACCCAAGCAAAACCGAATGGGCGCTGCTCTGCGGCCACTGCCGTGAACGCTACTACCCGCAAATCGCGCCGTGCATCATCGTTGCCATCCGCCGTGATGATTCCATCCTGCTGGCGCAACATACCCGTCATCGCAACGGCATTCATACCGTCCTCGCCGGGTTCGTGGAAGTAGGCGAAACGCTGGAGCAGGCGGTGGCGCGCGAGGTGATGGAGGAGAGCAGCATCAAGGTGAAGAACCTGCGCTACGTGACCTCCCAGCCGTGGCCGTTCCCAATGTCTCTGATGACCGCGTTTATGGCGGAATATGACAGCGGCGAGATTGTTATCGACCAGAAAGAGCTGCTGGAGGCGAACTGGTACCGCTACGACAATTTACCGCTGTTACCCCCTCCGGGAACGGTGGCGCGTCGCCTGATAGAAGATACCGTGGCAATGTGTCGGGCCGAGTATGAGTAGTGTTACACTGACGGACTGACGCAATAAGGAACTGCAAAATGACCGAACTGAAGAACGATCGTTATCTGCGTGCGCTGCTGCGCCAGCCCGTTGATGTCACCCCGGTGTGGATGATGCGCCAGGCGGGACGCTATCTGCCAGAGTACAAAGCCACGCGCGCGCAGGCGGGCGATTTTATGTCGCTGTGCAAAAACGCCGAGCTGGCCTGTGAGGTGACGCTCCAGCCGCTGCGCCGCTTCCCGCTGGATGCCGCCATTCTCTTTTCGGACATTCTTACCATTCCGGACGCGATGGGCCTGGGGCTCTATTTCGAAACCGGCGAGGGCCCGCGCTTTACCTCGCCGATCAAAAGCAAAGCCGACGTCGATAAGCTGCCGATCCCCGATCCGGAAGGCGAACTGGGCTACGTGATGAACGCCGTGCGCACCATTCGCCGCGAGCTGAAGGGCGAAGTGCCGCTGATTGGCTTCTCTGGCAGCCCGTGGACGCTGGCCACCTACATGGTTGAAGGCGGCAGCAGCAAAGCCTTCACCATGATTAAAAAGATGATGTACGCCGAACCGCTGGCGCTGCATGCGCTGCTCGACAAGCTGGCGAAGAGCGTTACGCTCTACCTCAACGCGCAGATTAAAGCGGGTGCGCAGTCGGTGATGATTTTCGACACCTGGGGCGGCGTGCTGACCGGACGTGATTATCAGCAGTTCTCCCTGTACTACATGCACAAAATCGTTGACGGCCTGCTGCGTGAAAACGAAGGTCGCCGCGTGCCGGTGACGCTGTTCACCAAAGGTGGCGGCCAGTGGCTGGAAGCGATGGCGGCAACCGGCTGCGACGCGCTGGGCCTCGACTGGACCACCGATATTGCCGATGCCCGCCGCCGCGTGGGTGACAAAGTGGCGCTGCAGGGCAACATGGACCCGTCCATGCTCTATGCTCAGCCTGCCCGCATCGAAGAGGAAGTGTCGACTATACTGTCTGGTTTCGGCCAGGGTGAAGGCCACGTCTTTAACCTCGGCCACGGCATTCATCAGGATGTGCCGCCTGAACACGCAGGCGTATTTGTGGAGGCGGTGCATCGGCTTTCTGCCCAGTATCACAAGTAAGGAGTGGTTATGGATCTCGCGTCGCTACGCGCTCAGCAAATCGAACTGGCTTCATCGGTGATCCGCGAGGATCGTCTGGATAAGGATCCCCCGCAGTACATTGGCGGGGCGGATGTCGGGTTCGAGCAGGGCGGTGAAGTGACGCGGGCGGCGATGGTGGTGCTGAAATACCCGTCGCTGGAGCTGATGGAGTACAAGGTGGCGCGTATCGCCACCACCATGCCCTATATTCCCGGCTTTCTCTCCTTCCGCGAATACCCCGCGCTGCTGGCCGCGTGGGAGCAACTCTCGCAAAAACCTGACCTCCTGTTTGTTGACGGGCACGGTATCTCCCATCCGCGTCGCTTAGGCGTCGCCAGCCACTTTGGTCTGCTGGTGGACGTGCCAACCATCGGCGTGGCGAAAAAACGCCTGTGCGGCGCGTTTGAGCCGCTTTCTGCCGAACCGGGCGCGCTGGCGCCGCTTATCCATAAAGGCGAGCAGCTGGCGTGGGTCTGGCGCAGTAAAGCGCGCTGTAATCCGCTGTTTATCGCCACCGGGCATCGGGTGAGCATGGACAGCGCGCTGGCGTGGGTGCAGCGCTGCATGAAGGGCTACCGGTTACCGGAGCCAACCCGCTGGGCTGACGCCGTTGCCTCTTCACGTCCGGCATTCATTCGTTGGCAGGAAATTCAGCCGTGATTCAGGTAAACTGCGGCTAATTTTCGATTCGAGACATCATCATGTTACAAAACCCGATTCATCTGCGCCTTGAGAAGCTGGAAAGCTGGCAGCACGTGACGTTTATGGCTTGCCTGTGCGAGCGCATGTATCCCAACTATGCCGCGTTCTGTAAGCAAACGGAGTTTGGCGAAGGCCAGATTTATCGACGTATCCTGGATTTGATCTGGGAGACGCTGACGGTGAAAGACGCAAAGGTGAACTTCGATTCACAGCTCGAAAAGCTGGAAGAGGCGATCCCGGCGGCGGACGATTACGACCTGTACGGCGTTTATCCGGCTATCGACGCCTGCGTGGCGTTGAGCGAGCTGATCCACTCCCGTCTGAGCGGTGAAACGCTGGAGCACGCCATTGAAGTCAGTAAGGCATCCATCACGACCGTCGCGATGCTGGAAATGACGCAGGAAGGCCGCGAAATGACCGACGAAGAGCTGCGTGCTAACCCGGCGGTTGAACAGGAATGGGACATTCAGTGGGAGATTTTCCGCCTGCTGGCAGAGTGTGAAGAGCGTGATATTGAGCTGATCAAAGGGCTGCGCGCGGACCTGCGTGAGGCCGGTGAGAGCAATATTGGTATAATTTTTAACCAATGAGACAACAAAACGTGATTTAACGCCTGTTTTGTCGCACCTCGACTCTTCCCTTCTGCCCCCCGTCTGGTCTACATTTGGGGGGCGAAAAAAAGTGGCTATCGGTGCGTGTATGCAGGAGAGTGCTTTTTTGGCATTTTCGTCGCACTCGATGCTTAGCAAGCGATAAACACATTGAAAGGATAACTTATGAACAAGACTCAACTGATTGATGTAATTGCGGACAAGGCTGATCTGTCTAAAGTGCAGGCTAAAGCTGCTCTGGAATCTACCCTGGCTGCTATTACTGAGTCTCTGAAAGAAGGCGATGCTGTACAACTGGTTGGTTTCGGTACCTTCAAAGTGAACCACCGCGCTGAGCGTACTGGCCGCAACCCGCAGACCGGTAAAGAAATCAAAATCGCCGCAGCTAACGTGCCGGCATTTGTTTCTGGTAAAGCACTGAAAGACGCAGTTAAGTAAGACGCGTGGCAGTGAACAGTTTTAACGAAGGGGCGGCAACGCCCCTTTTGTCATTCTGGCGTGGCACGCTCGCGCTGGCAGGCGTACTGTTGCTGTCTGCCTGTAGCCATGACTCCTCACTCCCCCCGTTTACCGCCAGCGGCTACGCTGACAACCAGGGCGCGGTCAGGATCTGGCGCAAAGATTCCAGCGATGAAGTCCATATGCTTACCGCGTTCAGCCCGTGGCATAACGGCAACACCTCGACCGCAGAGTACCGCTGGCAGGGCGATGCGCTGTCGCTGATTGAACTGAACATCTACAGCAAGACCCCCGAACACGTGAAGGTGCGTTTCGACGACCACGGCGAGCTGAGCTTTATGCAGCATGAAGTCAGCGGATTGAAACAGCAGCTTTCCAGCGATCAGGTCGCCCTTTACCGCTACCGCGCCGAACAGCTCCGTCAGACCAGCGACGCGCTGCGCCAGGGCCGCGTGGTGCTGCGCCAGGGGCGCTGGCATGCCGATGGCACGGTGACCACCTGCGAAGGGCAGACCGTAAAGCCTGAGCTTGAATCCTGGGCAACCGAACACATTCAGCGCCGTCAGCGGCATTCGTCTATGGAAGTGAGCGTGGCGTGGCTTGAGGCGCCGGAAGGCTCTCAGCTGCTGCTGGTGGCGAACGAAGACTTCTGCACCTGGCAGCCGACAGAGAAAAGTTTTTGATTTAAGTTCCCTCTCCCTTGAGGGAGAGGGTTAGGGTGAGGGTGAGGGGAAATTACTCCCCCTGCTCCCGCGCAATAGCACGATAACCGATATCCTGACGGCTGAAGCTGCCGTTCCAGTGAATATCCGCCATCAGCGCATAGGCGCGTTTCTGTGCTTCTGCCACGGTCTGGCCCAGCGCGGTCGCACACAGCACGCGGCCGCCGTTGGTGAGCACGCGGTCATCGTCAGCCAGCTTCGTACCGGCGTGGAACACCTTCGCGCCGTCAATCTCTTCCAGCGGCAGGCCGTGGATCTCATCTCCGGTACTGTAGTTCCCCGGATAGCCACCCGCAGCAATCACCACGCCCAGAGACGCACGCTCGTCCCACTCTGAGGTTTTCTCGTCCAGCTTGCCTTCGCAGGCCGCCAGACACAGATCCACCAGGTCGGATTTCATGCGCAGCATGATCGGCTGGGTTTCCGGATCGCCGAAGCGGCAGTTGAATTCAATCACCTTCGGGTTACCCTGCTTGTCAATCATCAGGCCCGCGTAGAGGAAACCGGTGTAGGTATTGCCTTCCGCCGCCATGCCCTTCACGGTAGGCCAGATGATGCGGTCCATGGTGCGCTGATGCACCTCATCGGTAACAACGGGAGCAGGGGAGTAAGCGCCCATCCCGCCGGTGTTGGGGCCGGTATCGCCATTGCCAACGCGCTTGTGATCCTGGCTGGTGGCCATCGGCAGAACGTGCTCGCCGTCGACCATTACGATAAAGCTCGCCTCTTCGCCGTCGAGGAACTCTTCGATCACGATGCGGTGGCCCGCGTCGCCAAAGGCGTTGCCTGCCAGCATATCCTGAACGGCCGCTTCGGCTTCTTCGAGCGTCATCGCCACGATAACGCCTTTCCCGGCGGCCAGACCGTCGGCTTTGATGACAATCGGCGCGCCTTTTTCACGTAGGTAAGCCAGCGCGGGCTCGACGTCGGTGAAGTTCTGATACTCCGCCGTCGGAATGTTATGACGCGCGAGAAAATCTTTGGTGAAGGCTTTGGAGCCTTCCAGCTGTGCGGCACCTTCCGTTGGGCCGAAGATTTTCAGGCCCGCAGCGCGGAAGGCGTCAACCACGCCAATTACCAGCGGCGCTTCCGGGCCGACGATGGTCAGATCGATGTTCTCGGTCTGGGCAAAGCTCAGCAGCGCCGGGATATCGGTCACGCCGATAGCCACGTTCTGCAGCGCGGGTTCCAGTGCGGTACCGGCGTTACCCGGTGCCACGAAGACGGTTTTAACCTGCGGAGACTGCGCCGCTTTCCACGCCAGAGCGTGCTCGCGCCCGCCGTTACCAATCACTAATACTTTCATTTTCTGCTCCGGGAATTAATGGCGGAAGTGGCGCATGTCGGTGAAGATCATTGCGATGCCGTGTTCGTCGGCAGCGGCAATCACCTCGTCGTCGCGGATAGAGCCGCCAGGCTGGATCACACAGGTGATGCCCACCGCAGCCGCAGCGTCGATACCGTCACGGAACGGGAAGAAGGCGTCAGAGGCCATGGCGGAGCCTTTCACTTCCAGGCCTTCGTCGCCTGCTTTGATACCGGCAATTTTCGCAGAGTAAACGCGGCTCATCTGGCCTGCGCCTATCCCGATGGTCATGTTCTCTTTGGCGTAGACAATGGCGTTAGACTTCACGAACTTCGCCACTTTCCAGCAGAACAGCGCGTCGCGCAGCTCCTGTTCGGTCGGCTGTCGTTTGGTCACCACGCGCAGGTCGGCTTCTGTCACCATACCCAAATCGCGATCCTGAACCAGCAGACCGCCGTTCACGCGCTTGAAGTCCAGGCCCGGCACGCGCTCCGCCCACTGGCCGCAAACCAGTACGCGCACGTTCTGTTTCGCCGAGGTGATTTTCAGCGCTTCTTCGGACGCGGATGGCGCGATGATCACTTCGACAAACTGGCGGGAGATAATGGCCTGCGCGGTCTCGGCATCCAGCTCGCGGTTGAAGGCGATGATGCCGCCGAATGCGGAGGTCGGGTCGGTTTTGTAGGCGCGATCGTAGGCATCCAGAATAGAGGTGCTTACCGCAACGCCGCACGGGTTGGCGTGCTTGACGATAACGCAGGCTGGCTCGCTGAACTCTTTCACGCATTCCAGCGCGGCGTCGGTGTCGGCAATGTTGTTATAGGAAAGGGCTTTGCCCTGAACCTGCTGAGCGGTCGCAACGGAGGCTTCTTTTACCTCTTCTTCTATATAGAAGGCAGCCTGCTGGTGGCTGTTCTCACCGTAACGCATATCCTGCTTCTTAATGAAGTTCAGGTTCAGGGTGCGCGGGAAGCGACCAGATGGATCTTTGCTTTCACCGTGGTAGGCAGGAACCAGGCTACCGAAGTAGTTGGCGATCATGCTGTCGTACGCGGCGGTGTGTTCGAACGCCTTAATCGCAAGGTCGAAGCGGGTTTCGAGAGTGAGGGAGCCGTCGTTAGCATCCATCTCATTAATAATGGCGCTGTAGTCGCTGCTCTTCACCACGATGGCCACATCTTTATGGTTCTTCGCCGCGGAGCGCACCATGGTTGGACCGCCGATATCAATATTCTCAACCGCATCTTCCAGAGAGCAGCCTTCTCGGGCGACGGTCTGGGCAAACGGGTAGAGGTTAACAACGACCATATCGATAGGCGCGATATCATGCTGTTCCATAATGCCGTCGTCCTGACCGCGACGGCCCAGAATGCCGCCGTGCACTTTCGGATGCAGGGTTTTGACGCGTCCATCCATCATTTCCGGGAAACCGGTGTAGTCGGACACTTCGGTTACCGGCAGACCTTTATCTGCTAACAGGCGAGCGGTACCGCCTGTAGAAAGCAGCTCCACACCGCGTGCGGAAAGTGCCTGAGCGAATTCGACGATACCGGCTTTATCAGAAACACTGAGCAGAGCGCGGCGGACTGGACGACGTTGTTGCATGGTAAATCCCCTGGATTTCACGATTACAGAGAGCGTTAGATGAATTTTCCAGCGAAAAACTCATCTAACACACCTGACGAGGCCTCCTTGTTAAGCGCGAGCATTTTAACGAAAACGTTTGCGCAACGCTCGCATATTTTCACTTTTTCGAAGCGCTGTGGATAACTCTGTGTGTAAAAGGGTATAAGGCGGGGTTTTGCTGGGGAATGCAGCAGTCAGTCATTTTTCTGTCATTTAGCGGTTGCGGGCTGCGGAGAACTCCCTATAATGCGCCTC